>NZ_LZPK01000382.1:0-29469 GCF_001729375.1 Methanosarcina sp. A14
TAACTGCGTAAGTCCTAAATATATCTGGATATATTTCTCATTAAGGACTAAATTTCCTGTAAAATGTAGATTATTTTCCGTTGTGTAAAACTCTTTACAGGACTCAAAAGGTTGAATTTTATGAATGTTGCAGACAAAGTTATCAAATCCGCATTTGAATCCGATGAAGTTTTTCAAAAAACGCTTTCCACTGTAATAAAAGAGGATCTTAACCTCACGGCTGTGGATTTCGCAAAAAAAGCAAGCATTCCCCCAAGTACTCTTTATAAGATCCTGTCAGGGAACCGGGACCCCAACATTAAAACTCTTCGTCAGATAGTGAAAACTATCCGCGATATTAAAGAAACAGATAGTGGAGATTTTATCGCTGTGATTGCAGCTCGCTCGGTGCTTGACAACATCGTAGAAACAAAGAAAAAGATAGCTGGTAGGCTGGTCACAATCAGGGAATATTCGGCAACCTCAATGGAAGAAGCCATAATAGCAGCCGTTAACGCCGAAAGGGATGGAGCAAAAGCCCTTGTTTGCGCTCCTATAGTGAGCCCTACAGTGGAAAAGATCCTCAACATTCCAGTAACAACTATGATCCCAAAGAACAGCCTTATAGTTGCTATCGAACTTGCGCTCAAAAAGATGGAGTAAAACTGCATAGAGTGTTATAAATAAAGTGCCAGAAATAAATGCTATGTTTTGTGGAACAAAAAGTTTCCTGAAATAAAATACTGAATATCTGTCAGCAAAACCCTGAAAGACTGCTGAACGTAAATTAAGTTTGAACTATTCTAAAAATAAGAAAAGACCGCGTTTTGGGTTAACGCGGGAATTTTAAGTTCTATTCTCTTTTGTTTTTGAATTTTTTGTTTTCTTGTCGCTTTATTTCTTTGGTTTCACCGAGTTAATAAATTCCTTTGCCTGTTCGGATAGTTTTGCCATGTCTCCGCCACCCTTGGTAAAGTAATAAGCAGCTCCACCGATTATTAACAGGACAATGAGTCCAAGAATGTAGAGCATTAAGGAAGACTTTTCCTTTACAGTGTAGGTTGCAGTTTCTCCTCCAATTTCTACCTTGTAGGTTCCTGGCACGTCTTCTGCGTGTTCAAAGGTTACAGTGGTATTGTTCCCAATGCCCAGGGAAACGTCTTTTGAGTCACTTATGTTTCCGTTAATAAGCAACTCTACACTTTTATTTCCTGCAGCATTGCCTGTATTTCCAACGTTAACCGAGATTGTCGCATTCTTTCCTGCACTTACCTCTAAAGGATCGATTACCAGGTTTGAGTATTTGAAGATAGCTTCCAAATCTTTTACTTTTACATTTATTTCCTGGTCTTCGAATCCTTCTTTTGTTAAGCCCAGTTCAAGAGTGCCGCTTTTATCTGTCTTGTAGGTAGCTTTTCCGCTGGAATCTGTTTTACCAATGATGTTTCCATCAATCGATACGTTTGCATCCTCAATTGGATCACCGCCGATTGCCTTGACAGCCTCAATGTTCAGGGTGTCGCCGACATAAACTGTCTCAGGTGAAACGTTGACTGTCATTTCCTCTTTCGGAGCACTGACGTTAATGTTTTTAGTTGCAGTTTCGTAGTCATCCTTTTTTGTAGTTATCTTCAAAGTCCCGACATCTTTGGCTGTGTACTCAACAACTCCATCATCATCGGTTTCGCCTACATTACTTTCATTAACCGAAACATTAGCTCCTTCGATTGCTTTTCCACCTGCAGTCACTTCGATATTAAACGGATTTCCAGCATAGATCTTATCAGGTACACTTATTTTCAGTGAATTGTTGTCGTTTCCGTTGCCGCCGGTTTCAACTTCCACAAACGGGTAGAACCTGAGAGTATTGTCATTAGCAGTCTTGAAACTGACATTACCCATGATCTCTGTGGTATCATCCTTGTCAAGCCCGATTGAATCACTGTTTTTCATTGTAATGCCACTTTCAGAGACACTGGTGACCTCCATCTCGCCAAAAGTATCTCCATTATCGATTTCGGTGTACTGGTCCGAGAGCTGGAAGAGGCCTTGTATGAAGACAGCAGAGGACTCGGCTCCTTGGAAAACCGAGCCAATATGAGCAATGATTATGGGCACATCTTCTGCATCTCCAAGATCAGTTTTATAGACATAGTCATCGCCAGATTCGAGGAATGCCTCATCTACTACATTGCCATCTTTTTCAAGCTCGACCCGGACAGATTCTCCATTGATATCTACTTCCACGATATTCAAAGAATAACCATCTTCAAGGGTAAGGGCAGAACCTGAATCCATAGACTTTTTGTCGTCGTTGTCTGTAAGGACTTTACAGAGAATATTATCTGAAAGAAGACTCACATCATCAACAGATCCATTTACTGAGCCATCAGTATACCCGGCAAAGTACTTGTCTGCCATGAAACCAATAACTGTGAAGTTGCCCCATTTTTTGTGATCAAAATTAACCGCCTGGGGTGTTGATTCGTAGACAAGTTCATCTGAAGGTATAGTCCTGCCGTCAAGCTCTCCTACTGTAAGATTTTCAGTCCCAATTCCTTCATCTATGTTGTAATAGAAACCTTCAAAGTTAAAGGGCGTCCAGCTAGGGAGTGAATCACCATTAATGTCCTTGTCATAGACAGTCCCGCGCAGCTCGTATGTACCTTCTTCCGAGGTGTCAAGGGTCGGGGCAAAACGCAGCGTGTTATCATCAGCTACCTGAATCTGTATTTTACCCATAAGGTCTACCGTATCTCCCTTATCAAGTCCGACGCTATCATCATTCTCCATCTTTATTTCACTGCTGCTAACGGAAGTTACTTTCATTTCTCCAAAAGTATCTCCATTATTGATTTCGGTGTACTGGTCCGAAATTTGGAAGAGACCCTGTATGAAGACAGCAGAGGACTCAGCTCCTTGGAAAACCGAGCCGATATGAGCAATGATTATGGGCACATCTTCTGAGTTTCCAAGATCAGTCTTATAGACATAGTCATCGCCCGATTCGAGGAATGCTTCGTCTACGACATCACCATCTTTTTCAAGCTGGACCCGGACGGATTTTCCATTGATATCCACTTCCACGATATTCAGGGAATATCCTTCATCGAGAACAAGAGAATCTCCGGCATTTGCTGATTTTTTATCATCAGTGTCCATGAGAATCTTGGAAAGAACACCATTAGAAATAGGGCTAATGTCATCTCCTATAACTGTGGAATTATTTTCAGTGTAACCTGCAAAGTATTTCTCTGCCATGAACCCGATTATCTGGTATGAACCCCATTTACTGTGTTCAAAATCAGTCTCAGTAGGACTTGTGGAGTACTCAATGTTTCCTGATTTTATGCTTCTACCTATACCTGTAATGGTCATCTCTTCTGAGGATACTCCGGAATCAAGGTCATAGTAGAAACCTGAGTAACTCTGGGCAGTCCATGTGTAAGTTTCTGGCATTCCCTGTTCCCAGATTCTGTTTCCAGTTGAATTATCTGTAGTAGATCCGACGCTTACAGTCCATGTTTTTGTCGATGAATCATAAGTACCATTAGGATCACTTACCACTGCCTTGAGGGTATAATTTCCTGCACTGTCTTTTTCAAAGTCGTATGAAGAAGAGGTTACACTTGTTTCCTTTTTCTGTGATTCATCACCAACAAGCCACTCAACATTGATATACTGGTCGTCCGTGCTGGAGTTGACCTTGAAAGTTTTAGATACTCCTTTATCGACTGAAACATTTCCTTCGGAGGGGTCAGCATTAACAGATAATCCTCCGGCCGTTGATACTTTCCATGTCCAGGATTTTTCTGCACTGCCGTTTTCGTTTTCTGCGTGCATTTTAATTGTATGCGTGCCCTGTGTTGCAGAATTATTGATATATGATGACTCAGTGACAGACTTGTTTTCCTGAACATTGGTATCATCAAGATACCATGTTATATTTGAAGTCTGGCTAATAGTTGCATTAAATTTTCTTGATTCTTCTACATTATTGTTAACGGTTGAGTATGAAGGGGAAGACGATATGATTTCCGGTACATTCGATCCTCCGGTTACACTCCAGGTTCTACTCTCTCCAGTCGACTGAACAGTCGCTTTGACATCGTATGTACCTTGCTTAACCGTGTGATTGAGGGTAGAGGTATTCGTTGCATCATCAGACGATGTTTGGGAAACATTGCTTCCATCAACCTGCCAGTTAATAGTTGCTGACTCGTTTGTTTGAATGCTAAAATCTTGAATCTCGCCGACCGTCTTATTGACAGTTGCATTGTCTCCAGGCGATGCTGCTATTATACTCGGGGCTGCAGTTGCAGCTCCGCAAAATAGACCTAGCACCAGAATTGCTGTAAATATCTGTAAACTAGCTTTTTTCATGTTCTATCCTTCTGAACCTTGTGCATAAATTATTATGAATTTAGTACGTTTCTCCTAAGATCTGTTCGATTTTTGTAAGGTTTTTTGGGCTTATCAATCAAGAGTTCCTAAATTTTCGTCTCTCTAATCCAGGCTTTTGTTTCACGGGGGTAATTATTTTTAATCAGGTGGATCTATCAACAGCTTTTGCTTTTAGCTGCTGGTATCCTCTCTGCTCTATAGTTATAAACTTGCATTCTGGGGATTCGAGTACAATACCTGCTTCATACTTTGTACATTCTCCTATAACGATTAAGTTACATATATTTTGTACTTTTTTGATCTTTTGTGGATCAATTGTAATAAGAAGTTCGAAGTCTCCACCCGTGTAAAGGGCAAATTCCCTCAGCTTTTCCTGGTTTGAAGCAAATGCACGGACCTCCCTGAGGATAGGGAGGGCATTTTCCCGGATCATGAATCCCACACGGCTCTGCCTGGAAAGGTCGTAAAGGGACATTGCAAGGCCGTCACTCGTATCCATCATGGATGTAACTGCTCCAGACTCGGCAAGTTTCCTTGCTTCTTTCGTGCGCGGGGCAGGTTCAAAAAGTGCATTCAGGACGGTTTTGCTCACTGGCTTTCTAGACTGAAGGGCTTCCAGAGCTGCTCCTGCTGATCCTGTATAACCCGTGACACAGACAAGGTCACCTGGTCTTGCTCCACGCCGAAGAAGGAGCTGGCTTTTTTTCACTCTGCCAAGTGCCGTCCCTGTAATTGTCAGTTCTTCGTGGGTATCAAGATCGCCTCCTATAATCGTAGTTCCGCAGAATTCGGCACATGCCTGCATACCTTTTGCAAGGGCTTCAACAAAAGCAATTTTGGTATCTGCAGGCATCCCAATTGCCATAACAAGCCCTGTGGGCTCTGCACCCATGGCTGCAATGTCACTGAGGTTTACGGCTGCTGACATCCAGCCCATTTGCCAGGGTGTCATCTCTTCCGGAAAATCAGTAGTCTTATGCAGCATATCGGTAGTAACAACCAGGCAGTCTTCGCCTTTCAGGTCAAGGACGGCACAGTCATCCGAACCTGCGCCTATAAGGATTCCTTCTTGTCCTTTCTCCCTGCCATCAGGTGCTTTGAAAATCTCAGATAAAATGGAGATTAGAGCGCGTTCTCCAACTGAAGATACTTTTGTGTTTTTCATGGTCTTTTTTGAAAAAGATAATTTTTGTTTTCTTTTCTAGATAAATGCACTCTGTGAACCAAAAATCACTGAGTCCCTCTCCTTTATTTAATTTGTGTAACATGTAAAGGCACACAAAAATTCCAACAGTTTTTCCATAAAATCATTTTCGATATTGGGGGAGATATTTATCTCAAAAATTCTACTTCTTTCCATCAGCAGTGAATAAACAAATTTTCTCAAATAAATTTCTTAAGGGCTTTACATTTGCTTTTTATCTCTAGGAATGTATAAGACTTTTGTAAACTTCAAATTCATTTGAACTTAAAGTATATTTTTCTGTATGACTCTATAGGAGAAATAATTTACACTTTATTCGCGATGCAGACAAAAAAGAAAAGTACAAGGAGAAAAAAACAAGCTAATAGTAGTAAACTGTCAGATTAGATCGGGCAAAATCAGGTGCTGGATTCTACAAGATTCTGTCATACAGAGTCAGAGATCACTTCGTCTCCGCTTTCTCTTGTTCTAATTTTCACATTTTCCAAAAAACTTTTTGCGATTTTACCGAGTTCATATAGTTCCTCCCTTTCTAGAACCCGCAGATCTCTTAAATTTTCCTGCAAGCTATGTTCCGGAATTCCCTGCTGCAGTACATAGGTAAGTTCTTTATTTTTCATATGTTTCGAGATCCAGGCAGCTATGCTGGCAATTTCTTCCCTGCTTCCGATAAAATCTCTAATTAACGTTGTCCGAAGTTCCATTTCTAAGTCGCAGGAGTCTGCAATTTCAAGCGTTTTTATTACAGACGCAGTAATCTGTTCAGGAGTCTTTTTCACAGCTTCTAATTCTCCGAAGCCCGTAACTTTATCATAAAGTTTGGGATCATCCAGGGGAGCTTTTATGTCTATGAAAAATTTATCAACCAGTTCCCTTTTAACCAGTTCGTTTGCCATTTCAGGGTAGCAGCCGTTTGTATGAATCCCAATTGCAAGCCCAATTTCTCTTGCAAACTCAGCGAGAGGCACAATTGCTTTCTGCATTAGAGGTTCCCCTCCTGAAAATACAACTGCACTCACAAAAAGTGTAGATTCTTTTATTTGCTCTTCCACGAACTCCAGTTCTACAGGGTTAAACCCCTGGAGGTAGGGATGGTTCTGGCAGTAGGGACAGCGAAGCGGGCACCCCCTAAAAAATATAGTAACTGCCGCCCTTCCTTTCCAGTCCACGGTAGAGAGCGGGACAGTACCTGCGTAGTTTACTTTCATGGCCTACCGTTCTCACGTTTTTATGTATAAAAAAGGATTAAGGAATCCTTATCTGAGTTCCTTTGTGCTGTATCGTTTTCTGTCCAGAAGTTCCTGGCGCTTGCCTTTGTTCCAGCCTTCAACCGACTGGAGGTATCCTGTGATCCTTGAGAGATGCTGCACATTTTCAGACTTACACTTAGGGCATCTGTCCAGTAACCCATCGGCTACATATCCTTCATCAGTGCATACAGTCATGTCCTTGGTAAAGGCAAAGTAGCCTGTCTGGGTGTTCTTTGCTATATGCATGGCAAGCTCCTGAAGGCCGTCAGGATCCGGCTGTCCTTCTCCAAGCCAGACATGCATGATATTTCCGCCGTCTACAATCGGGAAGAAAGTATGTTCGTACTTTATCCTTTCAGGCAGAGATATATCTGCACCAACGGCAACATGAGTTCCATTAGTATAGTAGATTGGAAGGTCGTGCGTCTGGTTCAACTCGCTCTTTGCGGCCTCTAAATTCCCTTTAATTGTGAATTCGGCCTTGTCGGCATATTCCTTATGCAAGAGGTCTGAAACTGCGAAGCGCTGGGCTGTTGTTTCCGCAGGCGTTCTTGCAAGAGCAATCTCCATGCCGTTTTCTTTTGAAAGCTTTTGAGCGTGCATTTTCATTTCAAACATGGCCCTGATAGCAAGCTTATAAGCAGCGGGAGACTCATGGATCTGGAAACCTGTATGGTACTGGACCATTTCATTGATCCCAACCACTCCGATAGTATAGACAAGGCTTTCGAAGTCCACAGCTATGGCCCCTTTTTCCCCTGTATTAGAATCTTTGGGCCGCTGGGCTGCAAAGGGAATCCTGTTTTTCTTGATCAGACTATTCATCCATCTACGTTTGATCTTGAAAACTTCCACTCCCTTATTCATCAGGGTCTTGAGCTCATTGAACAGTTTTTCATCATCATGTTCAGCCCTGTATGCGGCCCTTGGGCAGTTTAAAGACAGGACCATCCACGAGCCCATTGAAAAGTGTTTTCCATCTCTGAAATGAAGTTTGTCATCGAAATCTTTATCATCAGTAGGGTTTGCAGAAAACTGATACGCACAACATTGATAACATGAAATTCCTTCTCCTGCGCCCCTGTATTCCGGAAGCTGATTATCAAAGTAAGGAGTCCCGAATTTAGCAGCCAGCTCGAAGGTCATCCTGTATAACTCTTTATAAGTCGGAAGCTCAGGGTGAGCCCTGTTGAATTCCTCGTTTTCTTCCATAAAGTCAGGCTCAATGGAGATTTCGGGCTTTGGGAAGCTGAAAGGTTTGCCCCAGGCGTCTCCTTCAAGCATAACATCCATAAGAGCCTTGAACCCAAGGCGGACTTCTTTTTCGAATTCTCCATAGGTTCTGAGAGGAGCCTGTTTGCCGTCCCAGACCTTACCCTTAGCAACAATCGGAATGTTTCTCCAGAGCTTTGGGACACCAGGGGAAAGCTGCACGGATGAAAATACAGTCTGTCCGCCTCTTGCGCACATCATCTGCATCATTTCATAGACGAACATTTGCATAAGCTGTCTTATCTCGGTTTCGGATTTCCCTTCCAGATAGGGAGCCATAAAAGTAAGGAAATTGTAAAAACCCTGCCCGCCTGCAAAATTGGTCTGAGCCGAGCCCATGGCTTTTACTGCATGAAGGAAAGCCACCTCGGCATTCTTCGCGGGCTTTGCCACGCTTGATTGAGTTCCCACTCCATCAGGCATGAGTCCATAATAAAAAAAGTAACGGAGATCCCAGTCCTGGCAAAATGGTCTTGTGCCCATATATTCAAGGTCATGGATATGGAAATCCCCATTGAGGTGAAGGTCGGCAAGCTCTTTTGGCATTAGAAGGAGATTTTGCTCCTTGGACATTTTATCGGCTTTTCTTTTATGTGAGGTTTCGGCGTTGTTCAGCTGGTTTGCATTATCATTTGCTTCAAAGCCGTAACCAGTGTCGATTTCGTAGGCGTCGTAGACCGAAGCTCCGACCCTGGTCATAATGTTTCTCCACTCAACATGCCCTTTGTCAAGCAGAATATTGTTTACTATTTCCCGGATAAGAGGACCTGAGAGAAACTTGAGATTCATCTTTTTAATGATCTTTTCTGCATCCTTTGCAATCTCAATGGCTTCTTCTTTTGTGATTGAGGGTTTGTTATAGAAAATTTCGCTTAATTTTGTTTCTTTCAGAAGCTGGTTTACAATAATGTTCCTATCCCAGTTAAGAATAAAACCATCTGTTGTTCTAACCTTCGGGAGAGGGGAGACAGACATCCCGTCAAGGGTTTTTTGCACTAACTGATTGTCAGATAACTGGTCATTTTTGGGGAGGGGAGAGACGGACAATTCTTCAAGCATCGTTTGGGCTGATTGGTTGTCAGATAACTGGTAATCGGGTAAGAGAATCTCGCTTGTCATTTTCTCATCTTCAGTGATTGTCTTAATAGAATTTAATGTGAAATTTGAAGAAACATTCAATTTATTTTTAACTTCAGATCTCTATTATCACAGGATTTTCTTCATCACAGGATTTCCTGGATTTTTTCAGGGTTTACTTCTCCCCCACTGAAGAGTTCCTCGTGCGTAAGGAAAGTATCATTGATCTGTAAAACAGGCGCTGTCACTGTGAAGACTCCGTTGAAACGCAGTTCCGTTAGAGCTTCGGGAGTAGACATATCTGCTACCTCAAAAGCGACTGAATGTGCCTCCAGGAAAGTTTTTAATTTATTGCATTTCGGACAGCGTTCCGTTGTATATATTATTATTTTTGCCATGCTTTACGTCCCTCTGATTTTACTCTAATTCTTAATCTGATTTTTAGTTAACGTTTCTTGTGTAGGGCTCGTTTCTCTTCACATTTTATATTTGTTTATATTGTATGCGGAGTGAGCGTGCAGGTTTACATTTCATATTTGTTTCTATTGTGTGCGGGGTGAGCGCGCAGGTACAGAGCGTATTGCAGCCTAAAACAAAGCCCCACATGGGTTACCATTCCTCAGCTAACCCTTATAGTCCCTACAAATTTGTATTTTCAAATATCAGTAAGCAATATCGAAAGGGTGCAGCTTCTATAAAGTGACCCCCATAATATTGTTTTTTTCATTTTACTAGGTTAAAATGACCTTTATTTTTCAAGTAAATATTCTAAATGCCCTATCCTTAATAATGGTTTTTGCCTCAGGTCTGGATACAGTAAAACCCTTATTTGTATACAATAACACCTTTGTTTTGTATACAAAGATGTTCTATTTGTTATCAGATCTGATAACAAATTTAAGGACCCCTGTTTTTGAAAAATGCCTTCTTTAAGGAAATAATTTCAAGCACAGAAGGCTTTAAGGGATATCCACACCCGATTTCTCGGGTACAGTACGGCTAACATGTATAAGGAATTATTCCTCCACACTTTGAAAAAATATTGTCAAATCATCATTCTCGTTTTCACTGTACTCTTATATATTTTTTCAATTATTGAAAGGGTTAGGAATCTATACCCGAGCATTTCTTTTATATCCACTTTGTTTTTTTATTCCTCTTAGAAAATCGTTAATTTTTCTGAAAAGGTTGGAAATTACAAAAAAACGTTATATCATGGGCCAGTTATATTTACCAAGCACAAAAGAGGTGTCACTTCATAGAAAAATTACTATCTTCCGGCTGCAAGCCCCTTGACGAGCTTCTAGGAGGAGGTTTCGAGAAAGGGATTGTGACTCAAATCTTCGGAGCTGCAGGAACCGGGAAAACAAATATCTGCATCCAGCTTTCAGTGGAATGCGTAAAACAAGGGCAGAGAGTCATCTTCATAGATACCGAAGGGCTTTCTCCTACTCGATTCAAGCAGATTGCAGGGGAAAATGCAAAAGAAATAGCTAGAAGTATCATTATCTATGAACCCCTGAATTTTGAAGAACAATATGCGGCCGTAAGGGAAGTGGAGAGAATAGCCAGTGAGAATATAGGTCTCGTGATACTTGATTCTGCAACCTCATACTACAGGTTCGAGCTTGAAGACGATGAGACAGGCATGAAAAGCCGCAGAGAACTTGCTAGCCAGATAGGATATTTGCATGCTCTTGCCCGCAAACACGGTTTTGTTGCAGTCATAACCAACCAGGTATATTCCGATATTACCTCAGGAGGGGTGCGTCCGCTTGGCGGTAGTTCCCTGGAACATATTTCAAAGGCGATAATCCAGCTTGAAAAAACCGGTGAAGGAACCAGGCGCGCTATTCTGTACAAACATCGGTCCTGCCCTGAAGGTTCAAGTGCAGAATTTAGAATTACAGCCGAAGGTATTCGCTAAGTCGAAGAGATTCGCTAAGCTGAAAAAATCCGCTAAGCTGAAGAGATTCGATGAACCGAATTAAGAAATCGGGAAGAAGTTCTTAGAAGAACCTTTTAATACTCATTCTGGACAGAAAAACTTAAAACTCCCGGTACTTCCGGGGGTTTTTAGAATTCCTTTTTACAGGAATTTCTCACCAGGATTTTAACGTTCTCTGGTTCCAGATATAAATTCTTCAGTCCGCCTGTAAGCCTCGTCGTCAGGGTACTGAATCGCCGGATGTTTCATAAAGTAGGAAGCCGGGGAATACAACACGCCTCCTATCCCGCGATCAAGAGCCAGCTTGCAGCATCGTATGGCATCGATTACCACACCTCCGGAGTTAGGAGAGTCTTCCACAGAGAGGCGGAGTTCAAGGTTCATAGGCACATCTCCAAAAAGCTTGCCTTCCATTCTCAGGAAGCAAACCTTGTTATCCTTTTGCCAGGCTACGTAGTCGCTGGGTCCGATGTGGATATTGTCGTCATCAAGCTTCTTGGAAAGCACTGACTGAACAGCTTCGGTCTTTGATTCCCGTTTGGAAGCAAGCCTGTTCCTGTTAAGCATATTCAGGAAATCTGTATTTCCCCCGGTATTGAGCTGATATGTTCTCTCAAGCTTTACACCTCGTTTTTCGAAAAGGTCTGCAAGAATCCTGTGCGTGATAGTAGCTCCAAGCTGAGCTTTGACATCATCACCAATGATCGGGATATTCTTTTCCTCAAATCTTTTTGCCCATTCTGGATTGCTTGCGATAAAAACAGGCATATTATTAACGAGAGCTACACCTGCTTCAAGGGCACACTCGGCATAAAAACGGACTGCTTCTTCAGAACCTACAGGCAGGTAATTGAGAAGCATATCGGCACCCGATTTTTTAATTTCGTTTACTATATCGGCTTTTGTTGCTTCCTGTTCTTTGCTGACAACAAAAGTTTGACTTTCCTTATAGTTCTTCATATGGTCAGAGACCCCATCGAGAACCCTGCCCATTTTAACTTTCACACCTGTGGACGGAACATCAGGACAAAAAACCGCTGTGCAGTTCGGGGGAGCAAAGATGGCCTCAGAGACGTCTTTTCCTACCTTTCTGGCATCAATGTCAAAGGCGGCGACAACTTGAATATCGCCAGGTTTATACCCTCCAATTTCCCTGTGCATCAGTCCTATAGGTTCTTTATCGTCGACTTTATAGTACTCAATGCCCTGTATCAAAGAGCTTGCACAGTTCCCGATTCCTGCAATTGCTATTTTTATTTTTGTCATAAGCGCTTACTCTCCGATGAATACCCAGATTCTCATAAACCGCATTAATGAAATGAAGATCTTTTATGATTTCTGAATCTACAGATTCAAGGATTTACGGATTCAAGGTCCATGAAGTTTATTAATAATTTATATTTCTGAAAATTACGACTTTCTGTATTTTAGCTATGGATTTTAAGTCTTGTCTTATTGCTCTGTTACTCTATAAATCTATTATTTGTAAGTTTGCTTCTATGGAAAAAGAGATTGCTTTATTTATATCTCACGTGTCACTTATTCCTTAAACAAAGTTTTTATTATGAATGCTGGTTGCCAGAAGCGTGACCTGCCGCATTTTTTTGGTTATTCTAAGGTTTAAGAATTATCTTTAATATAATTAATTTTAACTTTCTCCGATTATTCCGATAATAACAGAAAAAAGTAACGATATGAGGGTGACGAGGCATGCCAGTTGAATAGGTTTTTATCTTATGGGGAGCTTGAAAGAAAAGCGGAAATTTTTCCGGCAGAATCTGACGCTTACATCGGAAAGTGATCTAATGAGGACAATTGACTGGAAGGAAGAGTCCAACTCCGTGGTGCTGGTAGACCAGACCCTTCTCCCTAAAGAGTACAGGATAATAGAATGCAAAACCCTGAGTTCTCTATGCGAAGCTATAAAATCTCTCAGGGTCAGGGGTGCGCCTGCTCTCGGTGCAGCAGGAGGTTTTGGGATTGCCCTTGCAGCTTTCCTGAGCGGGGCCGGAGATTTCGAAACAATAATAAGAGACCTTAAGGTTGCGGGAAAAACCCTTAAATCAACCCGCCCTACGGCAGTAAACCTTAGCTGGGGTGTGGACAGAGTTCTGAAAGCGGTTTCGGATGCCTTTGATGTTCAGGGGGTCCGAGAAATTGCCCTTCAAGAAGCCAGGGATATTGCGGAAGAAGATGTAACCACTAATAAGTTGATAGGTGAATCCGGGACAAAACTCCTGAAGGATGGAGATACCATACTCACATACTGCAATGCGGGCAGGTTAGCCTGCGTTGACTGGGGTACAGCTCTTGGGGTTGTGCGTTCGGCTATTGCTGAAGGCAAAGAGATAAAAGTTATTGCCTGTGAGACCAGGCCTCTGAACCAGGGAAGCAGGATTACTGCATGGGAGCTGATGCAAGACAAGATTCCAGTAACTCTTATTTCGGATTCTATGGCTGGGTGGGTAATGCAGCAGGGGCTTGTAGACAGCGTGCTTGTAGGGGCTGACAGGATTACCCAGGATGTCGTTTTCAACAAAATAGGTACCTATTCCCTCTCCATTCTTGCAAAAGAGCATGATATTCCCTTTTATGTAGCAGCTCCTTCCTCTACTTTTGATTTCAATGGCTGGGAAGGCAGTGTAAAAATAGAGATGCGAGACCCGGATGAGTTACGCTTTTTCGGATCTGAGCAACTTGCCCCCAAAGATGTGGAAGTTTACAATCCTGCTTTTGACGCAACTCCCATGGAAAACGTGACTGCGGTAATTACTGAGAAAGGAGTATTTTATCCGCCCTTCCTCTTGGACGAAGTACTTGTTTGAGAATTGCCTGCTTCAAGAAAGTGAATTCTTTCCAACTTTTCAGAATCCGATTATTAAGAAGTTTCTCTGCTGGATTTATATATCAGAACTGTAAATTATGTGATAATTACCAAATTTAAGAGGAAATTTAACAGTTATTTAATAATTAACTTAAATACCTAATAGTTGATTAAATTTATTTAATAATTAACTTAAATACCTAACAGTTGATTAAAATTTATTTGATAAGTAATTAACAGTTATGTTAAATTTTCTAATTTTTAACTGTTAATTTCAGATAATCTTTAATTATCAGCCAGAAAAACCTATTACAGGCAAGTAAGGGCAGTGAAATTATATCCCAATCAATGCGTTCACACAGGTGTTAACACATGGCTAAAAAATCAGGTTCCGGGCTCCAGTCTTCTGCAGGGCTCATGCGCTATTATGAAGCAGATAAAAATGCAGTTCAAATCCAGCCTAAGGCAGTGCTGATTGTCGGTGCAATTGTTGGCATTGCAGTATTATTCTTAAGTGCTGTAAATGGTTTCTGGCCGTAATCGCAATTTTCTTGGCAGGGTTCCCTTGAGCAGGCAGAATTCAGGAAAAAAAGAAAGGAAACGCAAGGCTTCTTCAGGGACAAGAATCTCTAAGCCCACAATTTTTCTTCTGGGTTTTCTTCTTATACTTGTGGGTATTTTTGGAGTCCTGTATAATCCTTCCAATTCTACAGGTGCTGCGGCTCCCTGGAAGGTTTCGGAAGCAGGTATTCTATCTTTCCCAGATCGAGAAGAGCCGGTATCTACAGCTCAGGAAATCGAAGATGTATATGCTCCTGAAAACTCGGATACTTTAAAACTGCTGTCTTTTGAAAGCAAAGGGGAAAAAATTCAGGCTCTCTTAAGAATTCCTGCAAATTCCTCTTCTTCTCCTGGCCTGGTCCTGCTGCCCGGAGCAGGGGTTAGCAAAGAAGCCGAACAGGGTCTGGCTGCTGAACTCTCTAAAATGGGATATGCAACTCTCACGCTTGACCAGCGCAACCTGGGCAGCATAAATGTAGACAAAGATCTTGAACTTTTCAAGGCAGGTCTTGAGCCCGTAGAATATGACATGGTTTATGATGCTCTTAAAGCCTCAGATGTGCTTGCGGCCCAGCCTGAAATTAACCCGAAAAAGCTTGCAATCCTCGGGGAAAGTAATGGTGGAAGATTTGCAATCCTTGCCTGCGCTCTTAATCCTTCCCTTAAAGGAGTTATCGGAATCAGCACTGCGGGGTACGGCACTGAAAAAATTGATTCTTCCCTTGCAAGCGATTCTGAAGCTTATCAGTTCTATCGTTCAATTGATCCGGATACCTATCTCTCTATCCTGCCGCCTGCAAAATTCGTGCTGATTCATTCTTCTAATGATCCGGTAATCTCCCACGATCTGGCGCTCCGCACCTATTCTCTTGCAAAAGAGCCAAAAGCTATGTATAACGTTACTGAGGCAACACACGGATATACAGCCTCAATGCACCCCTATCTTGAAAAAGAACTTTCCCTTCTTTTAAACTAAATCATATGGGCTTAATGCCCAGCTGAATTTATTGAAACAAGAGTCTCTTGCATATGAAAAGTATTTTGGGTGTGAAAACTTCTCAGCCGCTCTCAAGCCTGCGGGAAATTCATGGAATCGGTGAACGGGTAGCCGACAGGCTGATTGAACATTTCGGAACTGAAGAAGCTGCTCTCCAGGCTATTTGTGAGGGTGATATAGCTTCAATTTCTGAAGTCAACGGGATCAGCCACAATTTTGCCCTTTCCCTTGCCAGGTATGCCAGATCCAGGGCTGAAGGCTGCTCAATTTCCGATTTTCTCAGGACAAAAGAAGCCCTGGATATTTATTCCCGCTTGCTTGAGCTGATAAAAAGTTTTGCCCATACGACGCATGCCAGGGATAAGCTAAACCTTTTTTACCCATTACCTGCTTCGCGCATGGATCTTATCCAGGAAAGGCAGGCTTTCGTAAGAGAATACCTTGAACTGGGAAATGCCTTCCCCGAGAATTCCGAATTTCTGAAATTGCTTACGAGAGTCAGTGAACTCAGGCCTGTTCCCGGAAACCTCAGAGTCAGGGACCGGATAATTCTGTGCGGAGATTCAAAAACCCTTGAAGCAGCCCGAGAAAAGTTCCAGGCCTTTTTGTCTGTCCAGGCTGTAGAAAACCTCTCGGAATTCGTGGATCTTGCAAGAGGTTACTCCAGTGTTATTGTTTTTGATGATACTTATCTTGGTTTTGATCTACCTGAAGACATTGAACCCGAATATTTCCGGGACATTTCCAGAGCTGAACTCTGGCAGGTTTTGCCTGAAAAAGAACTGGCGTTTTTTGCGCGGAATCTGGACTGCATCCGCGCCTGCCTGAGTATCGTATCAGCTCTCCGCTCAGAGAATTTTGAGCTCTTTGAGGAATTTTCTAAAGAGAAGCTTGATATACTCGAGACTGCTCTCTCAAAACTCGGTGAGGATGGAAAGCCTGTTGAAGGGTTTGACCCTGAACTTGACAGGCTCGGAGCAGCCCTGCAAAACCTGGATCCTGTATTGACTTCGGCTCTGAATGAGGCTAATCAGCACATGAACCGAACTCTTGAGGCAAGTTCGCTTACTCTGAGCGGGCAGGAACTCGTCAGGCTTGTGAGTGGTGGAATGGAGATTAAAGACCTGCTTACAAAGGAACTTAATAGAATCTATAAAACTGAGATTGGAGCCATCAAAGAAGAGCTTGCTGAAAAACTAGGGCTTCAAAAGCAAGAAAAACTAATGCTCGACTCACTATTTCCTGATGAAGTTTCCTACCCTCTCAATGCAGACCAGTCCCAGCTGAGGCTTTTCAGGCAAAAGTTGAATAATAGCCTTGAGAAAACAAGGCTTGTCCGGAAAAGGGAACTTGCAAAAACTCTTTCAGGTTTTCACCAGCCTGTAGAAAAGCTTGTCAGGAAAGTTCTGGATTTTGACCTTGGCTTTTCAATTGCCTGTTTTTCGACAGAGTTTCAGCTTAATCTTCCCGAATTGATTCCCGAAGCCGGTATAGGTTTTACAGGTGGAGAAAACCTCTTTTTAAAAGCTCGGTACGGAGAAATCGATCCTATCAGCTATTCCATCGGAAAAACCGGTTTTTCCCCGGCAGGTCTGGAAAACAGGGTTGTACTTTTGAGCGGAGTAAACTCAGGTGGTAAGACTTCCCTGCTTGAGCTCCTTGCCCAATGCGTAATTCTTGGGTATATGGGCTTTCCAGTTCCTGCAAAAAAACTTGAACTCGGGCCTATAGAGGAATTCTACTATTTTGGCAAATCGAAAGGAACTCTCGATGCAGGAGCTTTCGAGACTACCCTCAAGCAATTCTCAGTACTCTCCGAAGCCTCAGAAAAACTGGTGCTTGCGGACGAACTGGAATCGATCACTGAGCCTGGAGCTTCTGCACGAATTATAGCAGGAATTCTTGAATATCTGTCCAGAAATGAACAGAGTCTTGGAGTTTTTGTCTCCCATCTTTCGGAACTTATCCTTGAAAATACCAGAACGGAAGTAAGAGTGGATGGAATTGAGGCCGATGGTCTGGACTCCAACCTTGAGTTAATCGTAAACCGGAATCCTGTATACAATCGTATTGCTCGGAGCACTCCAGAGCTGATTGTGGAACGGCTTTTCAGAAAGACCACTGGAAAAGAGCAGGAGTTTTACTCACATTTAAAAGATAAATTTGAAACCGGCTCAAAAGCAAACCTTTAGAGAAATTTCAGTGTACTTCCTAACATATACTAATAGAGTATTTACCTGGAAATTTCCAATCTTTTCTTGCAGTCTTCCAGTACTTTTTCTTTCTTACCTGGGGCATCTTTTTTTGTTTTTGTCAATAATTGGCTTTGTCAATAATTGTCTTCAAGAGATAATATTATAAATCTTTAGTTCTATATACTAATAAATAGTAGTGAGTTGGCGGAGATTCCTTAAATCCGGCCGATACAAAAGTTTATATATGTTTTGGTGTCAATGCATGTCCGATAACTTAATAAGGAGATTGCGTTCCTCATATGCAAAGGATTCAAAACTCTAGTCGGCTAACAGGGTTGATGTTATCAAGGAAATATTTCTCTAAGGCTAACTATATTAAGTTGTTTGAGTGAACCCGGGGGATATCTTCTTTTTAACCCAGTAGAGCCGGGTGACAATCAGGTAATGAAATTGAATATGAGATCTACAGAGATCCTATCTTCAGATCTTTTATTATTTTTAAAGACGAGTTTGAATAAGTGCAAAACCCAGGTCACGCGTGATAGCAATGGAGCGAAACTTCCCCATTCAGTGTGCAGATTTTGATAGGCTGATGATGGATAATGTTGAAGGAACTCGGGTAGAAGTTTCCGGTATGCCTGACCTAAGCGATCCATGTTTATATACGGACCGCGAGTACAGCTGGCTTCAGTTCAATGACAGAGTACTCGAAGAGGCTTTTGATGATCGCAATCCTCTGCTTGAAAGAGTCAAGTTTCTTTCGATCTTTGGAAGTAATCTTGATGAATTTTTTATGGTCAGGGTTTCAGGCGTCGAGAAAAGAATAGTGGAAGCTATGAAAGATGACCGGACAGATGAGACAGCACAGGAACAACTTCGCGTCATCCGGGAAGAGCTTCTCAGGCAGCTTCCTCTCAATGACAGTTGCTGGAATGAAATGCTTGAGCCTGCTCTCAGGAAAGAAGGAATTAAAGTCCTTAATTACTTTGAGCTTTCTAAGAAGGAAAGAGAAAAGTTGAGAAACTATTTCGAGAGAAATATTTTTCCTTTACTTACTCCTCTCGGTTTTGATTCAGGACATCCTTTCCCTCATATTTCCAACCTCAGCCTTAACCTTGCAGTATTAATTGATGATCCGGATTACGGGGAACGTTTTGCCAGGGTCAAGATTCCTCCAATGTTTATGCGACTAATCGTTGTTCCTGAAGGAGACCAGGAGAAAATAACTTCCAGTCTGAAAGAGCTGAAAAAAGGACGTTTTGTCTGGCTTGAACAGCTTATCGCTGCAAATCTTGACCTCCTGTTTCCCGGACAGCGCATCCTTGGAGCTTATCCTTTCAGAATTACACGCGATGCAGACCTTGGGTTTGATGAGGATGGAGACAAAGACCTCCTGACCGCTGTAGAACAAAGAGTCGGCAGGAATTACTTCGGGTCGGTTGTCAGACTTGAGACCGACTATACAATGCCAGCAAAAATCTCGGATATTCTTCTTAAGAACCTGGACCTTTCCCCTTCCCTTATGTTCAGGTCTGCAGCTCCTCTGGGGCTTTCAAATCTAAGTAAACTTGCAAAGATCGATCGCCCTGACCTTAAGTATGAATCCTTCGAGCCGAAAAAACATTCTCAACTAGCAAATAGGGATAAAATTTTTGCAACTCTGAAAAAACGAGATATTCTTCTCTATCATCCCTATGACAGTTTCGAATCGGTAATTGATTTCGTGGAAGAATCTGCCGAAGATCCTGATGTTCTGGCAATCAAAATGACCCTGTACAGGGTGGATGACAATTCCAGAATTGTTCAGGCCCTTATGAAGGCTGCGGACCGGAGAAAACAAGTAGCGGTCCTGGTGGAGCTTAAAGCTCGTTTCGATGAGGAAAACAATATAGGCTGGGCAAAAGAACTTGAGTGCAAAGGGGTTCATGTAGCTTACGGCTTCCCTGGACGTAAGATTCATTCCAAGATGTGTCTGGTTGTCAGGGCTGAAAAAGAAGGTATCGGGTATTATGTGCACATGAGTACAGGTAACTATAACGCAGTCACAGGAAAACTGTATACCGATATGGGGTATCTGACAAGTGATCCATGCATAGGTAAGGATGTCTCTGACCTTTTTAATGCCCTTACTGGATATTCGCGAAAAGACCATTATATCAAACTCCTTGTAGCTCCCCAGACTCTAAGGCATCAGATTTTGGAGCGCATCAGGCGTGAAATCGACCTTCACGAGAAGTGTGGAAATGGGCACCTGATCTTCAAGATGAATTCCCTTGTGGACTACCAGTGTATCCGGGAACTTTACAGGGCTTCTCAGGCCGGAGTGAAGGTAGATCTTCTTGTCCGGGGAATCTGCTGCCTCAGGCCAGGTATTATTGGGCTCAGTGAAAATATCAGGGTTACCTCGATAGTTGGCCGTTTTCTCGAACATTCCAGAATATATTATTTCAGGAATGGAGGAAAAGAAGAGATTCTTATGGGAAGCGCCGATCTTATGCCGCGCAACCTGGACAACAGGGTAGAAATCCTCTTTCCGGTATCTTCCGAATATATCCCTGTCGTGAGAGACGTTATCCTTGGCACTCACCTTAAAGATAATGTAAAAGCTCGCCTTCTGCTTCCTAACGGCAAGACTGAGAGAATCTACCCTCAGCCTGAAGAAGAAGAACTGGATTCTCAGTTATGGATGCTTGAGAATAGCAGAAGCTGGGATTTAAGCTATAAGAAAGGCTGAAAATGGGAATTCTTCTTTTTGCTTTCCCTTATTTCTTTTACTTTTTTACTTATTTTCCTAGGTAATGTGCCAATTGTGTTTACTGACATATAGGCAAAAAGTGATAGTATGAAACAAGAAAATTTAACGAATATGCGTAAAAAGTTGTTATAAAATTATCATAATTTTGTATTATTCTTTCAAAGTCCCGACAATAGGATATTTCTTTAATATTTCAGCTCCGTGTGGTGTCCTGTCTAATTCTTCGGTTATATCTTTCCCTGCAGGACATCCCTCATGATTGCCATCTTTCCAAAGATAACTATCAGATGAGACATCATATACCTGACCTTGATAAGCAATGTATATCGTTTCATTTGTACCGTCGTACTTTGCAAGTTCTTCAAGTGTATATTCTTTTATTTCCGTTTTCTCTGTCAAATTCTGTGTTTCAGTTGCCTCTTCTCCATTTGGAGTATCTGCATCAGCTTGGGTTCCGGCTTTTTCTGGAGTTACCAGTTTATTTCCCACGCATCCTGTTGCGAGGAACATGCAAAACAAAACTATCAATATAATTAGTTTTTTTCTCATTATTTTACCCATCCAACATCTGATACTGTATTTGTTCCTGACCTCAATTTGCTCCTGACCTCAATTTGTCCCTGACCTCACATGTAGTTTATATCTAAATATTTATTAAGTTGTCAATCTATTATTTCAGTTAGCTGATTGACTTCTAAGCCTAGAGTGTTAATCGTCTGAAAAATAGATAAACATACTTACCGAATAGAGGTAATAAAAACAGTTTGCTTAAGCTTTATAATTCAGTTAATCTTGGAATAAAGCTTAATTAAAGATTTTAACTTCAATAATAAATTTTCTACGGAGTCGTACTATGTGTTTCGTTTGTTTTTTACATTTGATGAATTACGGTTCTATGGGTTTCAACAATCCACACACAATTTCAAAATAAAATTCTGAAAAAAATTTTTTAGATTTTTTTCTTCATTACAAAGTACTCTATAAGAATCAAAAACAGAGGTAGAGAAATTGCCAGAAATATTTTGGCTTTTCCCATAAGGTCGTTGGTTTCGCTGTCTTTCTCTGAGCTTTCGTTGTGAATACTTGTTTTTGCTTCACCGTCAAGTTTTATCAAAGCGTCCTCTTCTGCTTGTTCACTGGCTATAGATACGTTTTCCCCATCTACGGAATAATTGGTTATTGCAAAGCAGGAGAAGCCAGACGTTTTCGATTTAAAATAAACGTAATTCTTATCTTCTGTGACTTTTTCGGTATCTAGGGGCTCCCAGCTTTCATTGTACCATTGAAGAATTATCTGAGACTGATTAATATTATTCTCTTCAATCCATGGTTTTTCAACTTTGAACTCTATAGCCCCATTTTCGCAATAATTGGCGACACCTGCTCCATAATTTCCTACCCAGATATTCACATATTTATATATCTTGCTAGGAGGAACTTCTGAGACAAAAGCAGATTTATTTTTGAGGACTTCTACAGTTGTAATTGTTCTCTTTAATGTTTTTATTGGGTCAAATTCGATATATGTAATGCATGTAGCATCTTCCAGAAAATTGAACTTGATATGATAACCACTTTGAACGTTGCCGGTGGCAAGCTCTTTTGCTTCTACATTGCTGACTGGTTCTTTTGAAAGACTGGCGCCTCCTGAACCGCCGCTGGAGGACCCTGATCTCTTGCTTCCTGAATCGCTGCCTGAAGACTCTGAGCTCTCATTTTCTGAATCACTGCCTGAAGACCCCGAACTTTCATTTCCTCCATCATCACTTGAAACTGTTTCTTTATATACGGTTGCGGTTTTTGTGAACTCATTATTGGTTTCATCGCTTTCAGAAACAATGCTTCCTGAATCCACGGTTACTTTCACTTCAATTTGCCCTTCGGTTCCAGGAGTCCAGAAAAAAATACCTGTTCCGGTTTCACCTGCTGCAAGGGCTGGTATTGATGTAACTCCCGTATAACTTTCATTGTTTCCTTTAATATCATACCTAATTTCGCTTTTCTCAGCAGCTGTAGAGCCATTATTCTTCACTGTTGCCGTAAAGGTTATATTCTCTCCTGGATGCGGTTCTTCAGGACTCAGAGAAATCGATTCTATTTTCAGGTCAGGAAGCTCACGTTTTATACTTATGGTTTTTGACATCTCATTATTGTCTTCATCACTTTCACTAATGGTATTCCCAGAATCTGCGATCGCTGTTACACTCATGTTCTCTTCATTTCCAGGAGTCAGCGAAAATTCTGCACTTGTACTTGTCCCTGCTGAAAGTTCAGGAATAGAGATTTCTCCTGAAGTTCCGTTACTACTGTATTTTGCAGTACTATTATTGGCAGTTGCTTCTCCCACATTCTTTATTTTCAGGGTAAAGTTCAAAGGTTTTCCGGCTTCGGGTTGTGTTGATGATTCTGGATACAGGTCTTCAACTATCAGATCTGGAAGTGACTCCTGTACTATTTTCACAGTAATTACTTTCTCACTATTCTCTACGTTCTCTAAAGAAGCCTTTATTGTCACTGTTTCTTCCGTGTCAGGAGTTGTCCAGGTGTAGGAAATTAATTTTTCTGATCCAGCCTCTATTGCCGGGACTTCTTCTTTTTCCTCGTTTTCACCAATTAAATATATTATATTCGTTGGTTCTGAGGTTTCATTTCCTGTGTTTTTAACTAAGGAATTAATAACGACCATACTATCGGGTTTTGGATAATCAGGGTCAGTGGAGAGTTTTTCCAATATAAGATTGGAGGTTAGTGTACTATT
The DNA here is from genome assembly GCF_001729375.1 of Methanosarcina sp. A14. Classification (NCBI taxonomy): domain Archaea; kingdom Methanobacteriati; phylum Methanobacteriota; class Methanomicrobia; order Methanosarcinales; family Methanosarcinaceae; genus Methanosarcina; species Methanosarcina sp. A14. The sequence goes on from NZ_LZPK01000382.1 coordinate 23,225, forward strand.
TGTCGAATTTCCGTTGTCTGCAAATTGTCCATCTGCAGCAGATACTATACAGGGTATCAATCCAGGAATTATTACTATCGTTAATAATACAGAAATTAAAGAATTAAAAAAATGAGTTCTCATTTTAATTGTCCTCCTCCCATGGCAGTGTCGCAAATTTTCTATAAATTTAAAGTCAAGTTTTTAAGTACAATGGGAAAATTGACCTCCCAACATGGAATTGCTACATTACAACTTCTCAAAATTTATGGTTTTAATGAAAAACCGACACACTGCCCAAAAACAACAAAATGACAAAACTATGACAAAACTAAAAACTAAATTTTTGCAGCCTTAATGTGTCTATAAACTTAAATTGTATCTAATTTATATGAATACTGGGGTTCTTGATTACTACTTTGTCACGAAATACAAAACTCATTTTAAATTTACACATATATGTGTTTTTTCAATAACCAACGGCTTAATTTTCCCATACTAAAATGCAGAAAAAACCTGAAAAAGAACTCTTTTAATACTCTTTCTTTATTTAGTATGTAAATAGACAAACTATACTATATATGGAGAAAGAATATAAATATATAATAACAATTACAAACTTTCGGCACACTGTCAAATAATCTAAAATAGAATAAAAATATGAACTATTATTGTGAAGCTTATTTTGAGTTTCTCGACTCCTTCGAGAAAAACGAAAGACAGGGCTTTCAGGTGGTAATAATGGAACCCGAGAAAATCTCCGAAGGCAGAGTTGTTGCGTTTATCGATATAGGCACTAACTCGATCCGGCTTCTTCTGGTCCGGATCAATCCCAATGGGTCTTACCTGCCCCTGACCAAGCAGAAGGAAACGGTCAGGCTCGGGGATGGGGAATTCATAGACAGAATTCTGCAGCCTAAGGCGATAGAACGCGCAGTTGTTGTCTGTAAAAAGTTCATGGAACTTGCCAGGGCCTACAGGGCAGAAGAGGTCATAGCTGTGGCTACCTCAGCAACGCGAGACGCAAGCAATAAGGTTCAGCTTCTCGAAATGTTGAAAAAGGAAGCAAATCTGGAAGTCTGTACAATTTCCGGAACTGAAGAAGCTCGCCTCATTTACCTTGGGGTTTCAAGCGGGCTTCGGCTTGGGAACTCAAAAGCTCTGTTCATAGATATCGGAGGTGGGAGCACCGAAGTATCGGTAGGGGACCAGACCCGGTGTTATTATCTTTATTCCTTTAACCTTGGAGCTGTCAGGCTGACAAATATGTTTTTGCAGGACGAAACCGGGCCTGTTTCCGAGGAACAGTATGAGCAGATTAAGGCTTATATTCGGCGCAAGATTACAGATATAATAAAAGACCTTTCCGAGTACGATATAAGCTGTTCGATTGGAAGTTCGGGAACAATTGAAAACCTTGCCAGGATCGCTTTTGTTTACTTGCACAAAACATCCCGTGAGAGTTTTGAGAAACTGGAGTATGAAGACCTGAAGAAAATAGTCAGGGCAATGTGCTCCATACCTCTCGAAGAGCGGCGTAAATTCCCGGGAATCAATGTGCAAAGAGCAGATATTATTATCGCAGGGGCTGCAATTATTGAGACATTTATGGAAGAGATGGGGCTTTCCGAAATCAGAATAAGTAAACGCGGGCTTCGAGAGGGGCTGCTTGTAGACTATATCTCAAAGAGTGAATTCTCCTACATGATTACTCAGATGTCTGTAAGAAAGCGCAGCATCATGCAGCTTGGGCTTACCTGCAATTTCGATGAAGAGCATGCTCATATCGTTACCAGACTTGCCCTTGAACTCTTTGACAGTATTCAGGCGCTTGGAATTTATAAGTTCAGGGAAGGGGAAAGGGAACTTCTTGAATACGGTTCCATCCTGCATGACATAGGGACATTCCTATCATACGATACCCATCAGGTCCATGCCTATCACCTGATAAGGGAGAGCAATCTTCCGGGTTTCCAGCCTGAAGAAATCGAAATCATAGCGAATCTTGCCTATTTCCACAGGAAAAATACGCCTAAAAAGAAACATCCCAATCTTGTCGGGCTTAATAAAGACACAGTAAAAAGTATAAAAGTTCTCAGTGCCCTGCTCCGCATTGCCGAAGGGCTGGATCGTTCTCACAATGGAGTTATTTCCCACGTCCGGTTTTACATAGCTTCTACCGACAGCCTGGTGCTTGAAATGCACGCTCAACAGGAGTGCCAGCTCGAAATCTGGGAGGTAGAGAAACAGAAAAAATATTTCAAGAAAATATTCGGATACAATCTTCAGTCTAAAGTCCTTATAAAGCAGGATGCTGGGGTTCCCTTAGTCTTAGAAGGAGACGCTGATCTTGAGGAACTTCCAGAGGTTGAAATATCCTCAAAAAGTTAAGTTAACACTTCTGCATTAGTACAGGTTATTATACTAAAGGTTATTATACTAACGCAGATTTTTCACTACGTTAGTACAGGTTTTTAACTGCATTTTCAATCCTTTCCCTGAAATTTCCATTGCATATCTTTCCCCAAGCATCGGGAAAGGAATTGAGCAGAGTCTGAAGTTCTTCTTCTCTGTATTCAAGATAGGATTCGATTCCTTCTGCATTTCCTTCTGCACTTCCTTCTACACCTTCGGAAAATTTCTTTTTCCCTGAAGCTTTTTCGCTCTCGACAGAACCCCATTCTCCGGTTCTCAGGTAAGAACCCAGCAGGTCAAGTGCAACTACTGTATCATGGAGATCTCCTAGATGGTCCTGGAAAGTTTTGAGTTCCTTGATTAGGTTTTTTGCGTCTTCTCCAAGCACGCTCTCAAAAAATTCTAGGGTATAACGCATTCCTTTGGCTGCAATCCTGAGCCTGTGCAGGCGTTCTACAGAAATATAAGGGCCTTCTACCCATTCGGAGTAAGCCCTGATATCTGCTAAACGTGCATAGAGGATTGAAGGAAGCACTTCTCTTACCCTATGGGGCAATGCATCATGTTTTTTGTTAGTTGCAGGAAGGATCAGGGTTTCTGGAGAGGCAAGTACGTCTGAAAAGTCTCTTTTGAAAGTCCGGTATTTTTCACTGTCCAGATAATCAAGCATGTTTTTCCTGGCTTTTTCTCGCTCTTCCGTAAGCACTGCAACAAGCGGGTCCAGATCATGTTCATGTTCTGGAGGCAGGGTTTTCAGGTACTTTTCGGCTTTTTCGCGGAAAACGTCTAGGTCCCTAACATCCCCAAGTGAACCAAGCGTTCTCCTGAGCCCTTTGAGGTGCGGCTCAAGCTGTTCGGAATCAAGATAAGCCTCAAAAATCTTTGCTGCAGCTCTCATTCTGCGGACTGCGACCCGCATATCGTGCAATTCTTCGATGTCCTCCCCTTTTATAGTTCCTTCTTCATGAGAGAGCATACAGGAAAATTGATAGGAAAATATCTTGCAGGCAAGCTGCGCCATAGAGTCAGTCGGTTTGACAGTTACTTTTTCATCCGGTCTGCACTTCTTTTTTTCTGGTTTTTTCTCCCTTGAAGCTTGTTTCTTTTCTGGTTTTTTTTCTTCTTCAGCCTGTTTTTTTTCTAGTCTTTTTTCCTTCCTTTCCTGTTTTTTTTCTGGTTTTTTTTCCTCTCCGGCCTGTTTCTTTGTTTCTATTTCTTTTATTTCAGATTCTTTTATTTCGGATTCTTTTATTTCGGATTCTTTTTCAATTAGAACTTTTTCGTCTTCAGCAGCCTGAGAAAACAGGAGTTTGCTTCCGTATAGATATTTCCAGAGTTTACTTTGTGCCTCAAACTTTTTTGCAGTTTTTTCAGTTACATCCCCTATTATTTCTATCTCCAGAACGTTTTCAAGCGACCTTATCTTTCCTGGCTGAATTTTGAGGGATGCGAAAAGGTCTGAAATTGACACAATGGCTGCAAGCATCAGGGCTTTGTTCTGTAGACCGGGAGGCAGTCCTGTGTGGAATCCTTTCAAGTTTGAGATTAAGTTTTTTTCGCTTACGTAATGGCTTACAAAAAGATCCTGAAGTTCAATGATCAAGGAGAGCATTAAAATTTCGTGAAGCTTGAGTCCTTTTACAGGATGTGTCAGAAGAATTTCTCTGCTCATACGTGCGCTCTCGCCAGGAAAAATGGAGTTTCCGTTATCCTTCAGGAAGGCTGCAAGTCCCAGGAGTTTTCTCTCTTCCTGTCCCAGTCTGTGGCATACAGACAGTCCATCAAAAAGTGTAAGAGCATATTCCCTACCTTTTTCTGCCCGGTTTTTATTTGCTCCGTAATACTCAAGCAGGCTTTCCGGATTCCATTGTTTAAATTCTGACGCTTTCTTTTCCTTTTTTGAAATACAATTTTTTCCAGCCTGAAGATGGAATTCAGGATCTTTTTCTTTATAGGTTGTAAAAGGAAAAATAGAAAGTCTCTTTTCTTTAAACTCTGAGCGCAGGGCTCTTATTTTGGTTTGAGGAACTTTCAGAAGCAGGCTGAGCTCTTCACAGCTCTTTTCTTTATCAAGTTCCATCAAAATCTGAGCCTGCTTCCCATACATGTTTTTCTGGTCTGCAAGCTGTGCGCAAAAAACTCTTTCTCTCAGGTTAAGGAAGGTTTTTTCAGGAAGGTTCTCCATGAAAAGAAAAGCTCTTTCGAACTTAGAAAAAGTGCTTTCTGCCAGGTTGTAATGCTTGAGCAGGAAAAGCCGGATAGTTTCAAGCTCTTCCGAGCTTCCTTCACTTTTAAGCTCAACTTCAAATTCATTATAGTGCTTTTCCCTGCCTTTACTTTTCAGGTTCACCCGGTCAAGGTAAGTCTCAGCTATAATCCTTTTTCCCATTTTTACCTGGCGAATTACCCTTTTCTGTTTGAGGGACAGCAGCGGAAAAAGGTCAAGTCCTGCCGTAAATTCAAAAATCAGGTCTCTAATACGGGAATCAGGACATGCGAGTACTGAAGTTCCTTCAGGCAGGAAACTTACATACTCTTCTCGCCTGTGAGTTCCACCTTCAAAACCTCCCAGGCTTTTAATGGTTACCCAGCTCCCGTTTTCCCCAGATGATTTCCTGACCCGCAGGTAATAGCCCGAAGCCATAATAGACCGGTTCTCAGTATCAAAGAAAATATCCTCATTTAACTGGATTTTCGCTTCCGAAAGAGAGTATGAAGCAAGCTTTGAAAGGCTTTCAAGGGCCTGAAAATCCGTTTCTTCCATTACCAGAAATTTTGATTCTATTTCCATACTTTTTTCTCCCACCCAAGTCCCGTCTCGGGAGGACGGGTCCGTTTCGCTCACTTTGTTCGCTCAAGCGGAGTAATTTATAAATAAAGATACTTATGTGATAAAAGGGCTGGTTTACAAATTCGAGTGCAGTTTTCTTCTATGTTTTCATGGTTGTAAATTATCAAGTCAGCGTTTTCCAGAATGCGGAATTACCGTGATTACATGGTTATATTGAATATACAGATGTACGTTTAAGGTAACAGTTATATTGGTTGAAGTACTATAAATTCCAATAAATTTCAGCATTTCTATGGAGTTAGTGCTCCATTTTTATTTAGTTAATATTATATATAGTTCTAATGTAACTTGACTTTGTCACATTTCCTTTTCACGTCAACCGTGATGTATAATTTTTCCTTTATAAATTTAGTTTCATGAAACAAATAACAGCTGATTTCATCAAGTCAAATAATATTTCTGTAAAAAAAATACATTTCAGATAGATATCTTGAATCCTATCTTAAAAAACTCGTTCTGCCATTTCAGTTTGTATTGATTACCTTAATGGTTTGATTCTTCTGCCAAAACGGAAGATATGAGTAAAATGACAATCTACTGTTGTAAGTGTTCCAACAATCAGTCTTTAAGCCACTTCATCTCAAATTCTCCTTGGCCTTCTACAAATCTCCTCAAATTTGTAAGAACAAAAGCCGTTGACATTTATGTTTTAATGGGAAAACAAGGACCAAAACCAAAATTCACGATATCTCCTGTCCTAATCAAGATTGTAAATTTATCGTATCTCTGGAAAGGAAATATCATAGGCAACGGCACATATCAAATCAAGAACAAGAGAGTTCGCAAATATATTTGCCGCATTCGTGGCAGAGTGTTCAATGATCGAACAGATACTTTCTTTAAAAATCTTCGTAAGGATGAATTCATTATCAAGTTAGCCTTGAAAATGGCTATTAGAGGAATGTCGGCATTGTTAACTAATTATAGCTATCTCTTTATTTCTATGTTTCATCAATAGAAGAACAGGGTACTTTAGCATTTCAATACTCTTCGTATAACA
>NZ_LZPK01000383.1:0-33986 GCF_001729375.1 Methanosarcina sp. A14
TGTGATCACGCCGATAGGGTTTGAGGATAAGATTTTCAAACTCAAACGTTTCTCGGGGGTTTCGGTCAAGCATTTTTTAAAAAGGGTTGCGGGCAAGCATTATTTCAAAAGGGTTGCGCTCAAGCATTATTTCAAAAGGCCTGCCATAGATTTATCTTAAAATAATATATTTCATATAATTAGGAGATTTTCCATGAAACTGATTGTACTTTCCGATACTCATCTGAAAAATGGAGTAATTCCCCAGCAACTTCAAACGCTTCTGAACGAGTGTGACCTTATAGTCCATGCAGGGGATTTCAATACTGTAAAAGCCTATAACGCCTTCAACGCCAGCGGCAAATTAAAGGCCGTTTCTGGAAACGATGATGCTTCCGAACTCAAAAAGCTCCTTCCAGAAAGACTGAAATTCGAAGTTGAAGGCGTAAAAATCGGAGTTGTACACGAAGGAGGGCTTTCGGTTAACGATACAACTGCACAGGGTTACCTGGCAAAAGAAATGGATGTAGACATTCTGATTTTCGGTCACCTGCACAGGCCTTTGATAGAGAAAAGAGATGTTGTGCTTGTTTGTCCAGGCTCTCCTACCAAACCCAGGATGTCAAACCCAAGTGTTGTAGAACTTATAATCGAAAAAGGAAGCATTAATGGCAGAATAATTACTCTTGAAGGAGATACCTGCGATTACATAAAGTTCCGGGATTCCCTGGAAAAACGCAAGCAGGAAAAAAACCGAAACAAGAAAAGGGCTTGAACATCTCCGAAACTGGCAGGGATAGCACGAAGGAAACCACAATATGGACTACCCTGTAGGATAACCCTGAGCAGGAGCTTATTTACTGCTTGAAATCAGGCATATGCCCTGCTAAACAGGGTTAGGATATTCAATTTTAGCAAGCACGGTTTTACAGTGTTTCCAGTTTGAACATAGCACCTGTACCTTGAAGGCTCAGATATACCTTGTCCCCAAATTCGAGAATTTTCTCGACACTGACATTGCTATTCCAGTTGTATACAAAATCGTAGCTGCCCTTCACTGGTTCGAATCCCAGAGACATTAGCCGCTGGTTTACTTCTGACGGACGTGTCCCTTCACTGCTGAACCAGACCAGAAGATAGGTTTTCACAGGATCATCTCACTTATAAGTTTGTTATTTACCCCTAAGCTTCATTCAAACACAAGTTACTCATTTTATACCATGTCTCGTTTATTTATGTACATTTTGCCTCTTCTGGCTTTAAGACCATTAACAATAAAAATATTTACATAAAATAGCAGAAGTTAAAAATTAAATAGAAGAGTTACAGGGAAAATGACTATTCGCCATTCTCTATGGATAAAATGATTTTCGATTCAAGACCGCATTGATTGTTATGAGGAAATTATGAGGATATCCACACAAAAAGTAGAGCTTGACATTTCCACTTTCGATGTATGCAGTTGCTATAAATATCTTGTCTTCAAGAGTCCCATCCGTTTTCACAATTTAGGGATTGACTTTTCTTCCATTTTTACATAGAGAGAACCGGACTTTTTTGCCATCTACATCAACCTGATTCACGACTAAAGAATAGTCTTTATCCTATCTATGACGGTATCCATGAAGTTCTTTCAAGTCTACGAGAAATGAACAAATTATAAATTTGAGTTATGTTGAAAATGATTCTTATCCCTCGTAGACCTGACAGTGCCGTTCTGAAATACTTAAAAAGCCTCAAAACAATTATGTTCAAGCTTGACAGAAACGTGCATTTTCTAGAGGAAATAGCGGTTCATTAAGGTCCCCTATCTACTCAGTTTGTTTTTCCCACCACATTTTTACTCTGGTAGACCATCCTCTTTGAATAAGATTTTCATTATCTACCTCAAGAATGTCTTTCAGATAGGACCTGAGAACGGTCTCCTGGGTACTAGAGGTTACATTGTAGTACGACTTGAAATCCTCAACTGCTTCTTCAAAAGTTGCATACCTGTGGATGTGCTCGAAAGGGAAAACTTTAACATTTGGATAGATTCCCATATTGTAGAGCACATTGTAAAGAACATCACACTTCGGGGCTGGCTGATACTCACGTCCGTGAAGGAAAGGCCAGAGTCTCCGAGAATGCGCATCCCATGAAGTTTCCCCCGCAAACCAGTACAGATAAACATACCTTGAAGAAGCAGCTATCATTTTTTGAACCGAAGTCCGTATGTCTTTCATGCCCAAGGAATAAGAAGCAAAAACCACATCATAAGGAGCAGAAAGGTCGGATTCGACATCAATGGCTTCCCAATCTTTGTGTACGCAGTCGATGTTATTGATTCCGTACTCTTTAATGTTTTCCTGCATGATGCTCATCATGCCGTCAGAAGGTTCAACAGCAGTTACATGAGCTACCTGCTGTGCAATTGGAATTGCAAGGGTACCGGGTCCTGACCCTATATCAAGAACTCTGGAGTCAGAAGAGAGTTTCATGCCCTTTATCCTCTTTTCGGTTATTGCCTTTGCGTTATTATCCTGAAACATATTCCAGAAGCGTCTGGCTCTTTCCTTGTTCTGCCATATAGATGAACAATCTACATTTTTGTTCGATTCTAACTCTCTTTCCAACGTCCTTTTCCAGACTTCATTCCAGTCAATGTTACATGGATCCATATTATCAGCTCAAACTATTTACATATCGAATTACTTAAAACTATCAAAATACAAATTATCAAAATATGTTACAAAAACGAATACAAATATGAATATATATACTTTATTAAATGGTAAAACAAATGCATTAGAGCTGACAACCACTAAAATTACACTTATTGAACTCTGATTGACATTCAAGAAAAATGGAGATTTTCTTGAATTGCACTGCAAATGCAATAATACACCGCCCATTTCACCAGTTGAATACGATACTTTACCCCGATTTTCGAGATATTGAGAATTGGTTTATTTGTTCAGGTTTTCAACCAGGTAATACATTTGTTAACAGTGTTTACATTATATTTTATAAAAAAATCCTTTTATATAACCAAGTATTACAATAACTTATTAAATTCATATTTATTATAACAATGCATTCACACTAAAAAGATATTATAAATATATCTATCGTTCTAGCCTATACAGTGTTTAAATTGGTTTTTAATTTTGAGATAAATCGTGTTCTTCGATTTCTTCGATTTCTTCTCGAAAGAGCCGCTTTTAGAAGTCCTTTTAGCCGAATTGAGGATTATCATATGGATCGGAATTTCAAATTTATTTTATTAACCTGCATGCTGCTTGCAGTAATTGGTGCAAGTGCCTGCATAGGCGGAGATAAGGATGAAACTGCCAAAGGAGACAGTTTCGGGGAAAACTCTCAGGACCTTGTTGTGGGCATAAGTTCAGACGTTAACAACTGGTATCTTGACAAGTTTGCGGATGGCGATGCCAGGTTTGTTTGGTCTCAAGTCTATGAAACCCTTGTAAGGCTTGACTCTAACCTGAATATTACCCCAGGACTCGCCGAGTCGTGGGAAACGCCTGACAACGGAACGACATGGCTCTTCCACCTACGCAAGAATGTGACCTTCCATGATGGTACACCTTTTAACTCAGACTCGGTTGTGTTTTCCTACTCTAACAAATCTTATGTGAGACAGGCAGTACTGAAACCGATTAAAAGTGTAGAGGCTATTGATAACTATACCGTGAAATTTGTTCTCCAAAAACCCATGCCTCTGCCTTTTTACCTGACTCATGTAGCCTGGCCCATAATGGGGCCTGGCTGTCTTGATAAAGCAGGAAATTTTGTCAAACCGGTAGGGACAGGTCCTTTTAAGTTTGAATCGCAGACAAAAGATCAGGAAATAGTGCTTACCAGAAATGACGCTTACTGGGGAAATAAGTCTCTGCTTGACAAGGTTATTTTTAAAGTTATCCCTGATCCTTCTACGCAAGTTATGGCTTTTGAGAATGGGGAACTGGATATGATTATCAAGGTTCCAGAGTACGATGTCAAGAGGCTCGAAGCCAAAAAAGGTATCCAGGTTCAAAGGAAGTTAAGTACCTTTACGGATTTCCTTCAATTCAATTGCGATAAAACTCCTTTTAACGACACAAAAATACGCCAGAGTGTTGCTTATGCAATCGATACCAATACCCTGGTGAACGGTGTTCTTAACGGCATTGGAAAACCGGCAGGAGGAAGACCGTATTCCCCCAACATGATGTACTCTGACCCTGACCTGAAGACATATTCGCAAGACCTTGATAAATCAAAGGCTCTACTTAAAGAAGCAGGATGGGAAGATTCCAATGGGGATGGAATTTTAGAAAAAGATGGAAGTCCCTTGAATTGTACCTTGCTTGTAAGTAAGGGTGCATGGGCAGCCAGGCATACTCTTATGGCTCAGGTTGTGCAGGAAGATCTCAGGAAAATAGGAATGAATGTGGAAATTCAAGTACTTGATGAGGGAGCGATCAGCAAACTAGAAGGTGTGGGAAACTTTGGCATGATACTAAGAAGTGGCTATTTTGTATGGGGCCCCTATCCAAAACACTTCTTTATTCACCATTCTAAAAGTCCTTACTCTCACTACCACAATGAAACCTACGACCAGCTTGTAGACGCAGCAGATTCGACCATAGATCCACAGAAACAGAAGGAATTCTATTACGCTCTACAGGCCTTTGTAATAAAAGAAGTCCCTGCTTTTTATCTTGTACATGAAGAAAAGGTGGTAGCAACCGGCCCTTCTGTAAAAGGCTTTGTGATAACAGCAGAAGATCCCTGGCTGGATCTTTCTGGAGTTTATCTTGAAAGAAAGTAAATTCAAACAAGATTCCGAAAAGATGGAACATTAAAAAACTGCGCAGATGGAAAGGTAAAACTTAAAATGAAACTTCATAGACGGGAAGATAAAACTTAAAATGAAACTTCATAGACGGGAAGATAAAACTTAAAATGGAACTTAAGAGATGGAAGATAAAACTTAAAATGAAATGTCTGAGAGCATCAGAAATTAAGAGATCGATATCAGAAAATGACAGAAAAGTAAGAAGAATATCTATGTGGAAGTACATTGCAAAGCGCTTGGCCATGGTACTAGTAGTAATATCAGGGGTTACTCTTGTTTCTTTTGTTGCTATGTACCTTGCGCCAGGAGATCCTGCTGAGCTCATAGCTCTTGAGAGATATGGACAGGATCTCGATGCAAGCCAGATTGAATCCGTCAGGGAAGCAGAAGGACTTGATGCTCCTGTTTATTTCCAGTACTTTATATGGCTGGATCATCTCTTGCATCTTGATCTTGGAAGATCTATTATAACCTCTGATGATGTCCTTGAAGAAATTCTCCTGAAGTTACCGGCGACTATAGAACTTACAGTTGCCGGCTTATTAATCTCTCTCCTAATCGCCTTACCTATAGGAGTTCTGGGCGCTCTCCAGAAAAATACTCTGCTTGACAATTGTTGCGCGTTTATTTCCCTGATAGGTATTTCTATCCCTAACTTCTGGCTTGGAATTCTTCTGATCTGGCTTTTTTCCCTGACTCTTCATATTTTCCCTAGCTATGGGTATGGAAGCCTGAATCACCTTGCTCTTCCTGCTCTAACCCTTGGAATTTCAATGTCTTCAATTACAGCCAGACTTACCCGAGCTAGCCTTATGGAGGTGATGGAGAAGGAATATATTTTGGCTGCACGTGCCAGAGGATTTGATGAGTATACTATCGTTTTACGGCATGCACTGAAAAATGCCTTACTCCCAGTTGTTACATTTGCAGGAATGCAATTGGGTTATCTTCTTGGAGGAGCTGTTATTGTGGAAACAATTTTCTCCTGGCCAGGTATCGGAAAACTTCTTGTTGATTCGATCTTTGCAAGAGACTTCTCTATGGTTCAGGGCTGTGTTCTTTTTATCGCAGTGCTCTTTTCTCTTTCCAGTCTTGCAGTAGATATATTGTATGCAGTGCTTGACCCGAGAATCAGGTATGACATGTATGATTGAAAATATAAAAATGGCTGAAAAACTTTCTATAAATAAAAAAAGGCTAAGTCTATGGCTAAGTCTATGGGAGTTTAAAAAAAACAAACTTGTGCTCTTTAGCATTTTGTTTATTGCTATCCTATGTTTTCTGGCCCTATTTGCTCCTTATATCTCTCCAAATGATCCTTTTGTCCAGAGACTTGACAAACAATTTCTTAGTCCCTGTCGTGAATACCCTTTAGGAACCGATGAATTTGGGCGTTGCATTTTTTCAAGAGTAATTTATGGCACACGTATCTCTCTCGGCATTGGAATTCTCGTTGTTGCAGTTACATCCATTGCAGGTACCTCTATTGGGTTGTTTTCAGGGTACAAAGGAGGCCTGATTGATGAAATCCTTATGAGAGGTGTAGACGTGATGCTGGCTTTTCCCAATATTATTCTTGCCCTTATGATAGCAGGACTGCTGGGACCAGGGGGTTTAAGTGTCGTCCTATCCCTTTCCCTTACTCAGTGGCCTGTTTATGCAAGGCTTGTACGTGGACAGGTTCTCTCTTTGAAAAAGAGAGATTTTGTGGAAGCGGCAAGGGCTCTTAGACCCTCAAATTTTTACATTATGCGAAAACATATACTTCCAAACTGCATGGAACCTGTAATCGTTCTTGGAACTCTTGAGATTGCCAATGTAATAATCTTTGCCTCTGCTCTGAGTTTTCTAGGACTTGGAATCCAGCCTCCTACGCCTGAATGGGGCTCTATGCTCAAATCCGGAATTCCATACCTGCGCACATCTCCTCACCTTTGTTTTATTCCAGGTCTCATGATTATGCTTACAGTTTTTGCTTTCAATTTTGCAGCAGACGGATTAAGAGCCAGCTTGGGCCAGTCTGTTAAACAGGAGGTGCTGGACAGATGAGTATTTCTTTCCTCTCCACTCAACTCCTTTCAGTAGAAAACCTGAGCGTCTCTTTCAAAACCTCAAGGGGCCTTGTAAAAGCAAACGAGAACATTTCCTTTGAGATCAAAGAAGGAGAAATTTTTGGGCTTATTGGAGAAACAGGCTGTGGAAAAACTACCCTTGGAAAAGCCCTTTTGAGGCTGCTCTCAAATAATGCAAGGATAGAAGGGAGAATCGTTTACAGGGGTAAGAATATATTAAGTCTTTCTGAAAAAGAAATGAGGAGCCTGAGAGGAAAGAAAATAGGGATCATGCTACAGGACCCTTCAATCTGTTTTAACCCCGTACTCTCTGTAGGAAGTCAAATTGCTGAAATTTATCGATACCATGAAGGCATGAGAAAAAAAGATGCAGAAAAAAAAGCTTCAGAGATGCTTGAGCTTGTTGGAATAGATTCCTCAAGAAAGTCTGAATATCCTCACCAGTTTAGTGGTGGGATGCTGCAGAGAATTATGATAGCAGTAGCGCTTGCTCTCAAGCCAAGACTTCTTATTGCAGACGAACCTACAAAGGGGCTTGATCCTGATATGAAATTGCAAATTCTAGAAATTATTACCAAGCTTGTCCGGAAGGAAAATTCTTCCATGCTCTTAATTACTCATGATCTGGATGTAGCCACTAAACTTACAGATAGGACTGCAGTGATGTATGCAGGAGAAATCGTTGAAATCGGGAAGACAGCAACGGTCATTTCCGATCCAAAACACCCTTATACTTTTGCACTACTGCATTCTCTTCCAGAAAAAGGGCTAATGACTGTTTTAGGTCAGTCTCCAAGCCTGATCTCCCCTCCTTCCGGTTGCAGGTACCATCCCCGATGTAGTAACCAGCTGGCAGACTGCTCAAAGATCCACCCTGAACTATTGGAACATGTAGATGATCATTTTGTCCGCTGCTTATTATCTGAAAAAAACAGTAAGAATGTAAGAAGAAAAGGCAGTAAGAATGTAAGAAGAGAAGCACAATTGATCCCAGATACTCCCTCTCCTGGGTGTGCGGAGGTGGGCGTATGGCATTGTTAGAAGTGAAAAATCTGAAAAAGCATTATTATTCCGGGCTTTTCCAGATTCAGGTTAACAAGGCTGTAGACGGTGTCAGTTTTAGGATAGAAAAAGGGAAAACTCTAGGTCTTGTTGGAAAAAGTGGTTGCGGAAAATCCACACTTGGAAGAACAGTGTTGAGATTGCTTGAACCGACAGAAGGTAGCATTATCTTTGATGGTCAGGACATTTCAGGACTTAAAGACCACTCTTTAAAATACCTGGGAACCAGGATGCAAATTATTTTTCAAAACCCTAAATCATGCTTGAACCCAAAGATGAAAGTTTATGATATAATTGCAGAACCTTTAAGGCTTCACAGGCTTTGCGCTAAAGACGAAGAATTGGAGAGGGTAAAGGAACTTATTGAAATTGTTTCCCTTAATGAAGAGCTTCTTTTTCGCTATCCTAAAGAGCTGAGTGGAGGTCAACTTCAGAGAGTTGCAATTGCAAGAGTCCTTAGCATGAAACCGGAATTAATAGTAGCGGATGAGCCTACTTCGATGCTCGATCCACTTGTCCAGGCTCAAATTCTTTCGCTTCTTAAGGGACTGCAAATCAAGTTCAAGATAAGTTTTCTGTTTATCTCCCACGATATTAAGGTTGTTGAATGGATGAGTGACGAGATTGCCTTTATGGAGAAAGGAAAAATTGTTAATTTTAAAATAGTGTCACGTTAACCCCCAAAGACAAAAGAATTCTGAACCATTTTAAGTAATTATATATGACATTTTAATGCTGACGAGATAGTATTTTACTGAAGGATTTTTTCCTACGAGCTATTGAATTCCCTTTATATACCCATTTTCTTTGAAAGTTGAGTTAAGAGAAAAACGTAAAATACCTGAAAAGAGACAGTGAAAGGAAAAGAAAAAGGAACAAAAGTTCCTTGAGAATAAATAATCACGTACTTTCATGCCAAAGAGGAATGGAAAGTTAGAACTGTTTCGAACTTAGTCTCTGGAATAGTCAAACAGCAACATTTCTCCTGAATGTGCGTCAATCCATACTGAAGCAGGATAGGTATCGTCCCTTGCAAAACTTGAATCCATGAACCTGATCCACCATGCCAGATGAATTTTATCTTCCTCGTCCTCTTTCCAGACAAGGTTCGACGAAATAACTTTTACACTATTTGCTTTTTCTTCTCCTATAGACGGTTTGTTACTCATGTATTCTTTGAGAATCTCAACTGCTTTTTCATCCGTAATGCTTGGTTCCGTATCAATGAGTGCTATCTCTTCTTCAGACATAGACCAGCTTTTGTCATAGCTTGAAACTTCGCCTGTTTCTGCATTAACATCAAGCAGTATTCCATCGGAAAGAGAGGTATTCCCCTGATAATTCTTGCGTAACTTACATGATAATTTCCTGGCAGATCATCAGCAGGAGGTTCTATGTAGTTTACATATTCAGGCTCAATCTCATTAATTTTATCCGCTGAAACCCTGGATTCGATATATTCTTCTGCTATTTTCAGAGCATCATCTTTGCTTATACTGTCTCTGCCCTGTACATTCTTTGATCCATCGTATACAAAAAGCTGCTCTCCATTAGAGGCATCTATTCCTGCAAAGATACTTTTTCCATTAGTTGTTTTTGAGCTTACTCGCCAGATTATCCCGAAATTTTCATCATCAATCAGTTCTCCATGTACAGATTCATTGATTACTTCCTGATTTTCTGATATTAGTTTGTTTTTTGCATCCTCAAAACTAATATTTACGTCTGCAGTTGATGGATCAAGATATTTTGTTTGCTTTGCATCTTCTTTCGTAAAGATTATTCCTCCCTCTTCAGAAGCAAAAGCCACAAATATTGCACTTAATAATATCAAATCCAATATACAAATTTGATTAAGTTTCATGATCTTTTCTCCCTTAAGGTCTTAAACACAAGTTTGAATTTCCTATAAATCTGTTATTGGCAACATCTGCTGCATCTCCAAACTCTTTTTCGACTTGGTTTCTTGCATAGTTGGCTGCTTCAGAAACAGTGACATCGGTGAAAGTAGCCGCATCAAAGAATGCAGAATAAAAGAGGGCATTATGTAAGGTGTTAACATTATCTTCATACCCAAAGTAGGTATCAAAACCGTTGTTAATAAACGCGTTTCCTAGATCTGTGTATTTTGCAGATTTACATGCACCTGCAAAAATGAATCCTCCGTCTCGTTCGTCCATCCAACTGTTCACGTCCAAACTATATAGACAGCTTTCATCTTTGAATATTAAATAAGATAAAATCAGACGTTGTAAAATCTCAAAATTAGGTTCGGCTTATATCTAACATAGCATCCGGATCCGCAGAAGCTGGCGCAGCAAACAAAAGTAGCAATACGCAAATTATATAATTTTAAATTCGTTCTTTTTCTGCTCATTTCTTATTTACCTCATTCGATTTACTCCAGAGGCAAGATTATACAAATTTTGAACACTATCAAAGGCAACTATACCCTTACCTTTAGGCGTTCAAGAGCTCAAACCGATTTTTCAAGTTCAGTTCAAATCTGTTTTGTTTTTTGTATACTGTTGTGTAAGAATAGTACTTTTTTCAACATAAATTTTACTACAAAATTCTTTAATTAGGTAAATAATATAATAATTTAATTAGAAATTAACATAATAATTTAATATTATATTGACAATGTAGTGTCGCGTCAATACTAAAGGATTCACAGGTTCCGAATAATTGCAATCGATTTTATGCGACATTTTACGATTGATTTGACAGTAGCTTATGAGTCTGTTTTTACATTACTTCATATTAGAAAAGAATAATAATTTATTTATATAGAATAGAAATCACTAGATGTAAAGAAAAATTCAATGTTTTTAAACAATTTTTAATATTATTAAAACACTATAGAATTCTTCGATTTCTTATTTCGAAAATGTATCAAAATTTAGGTACTTATTCGAATTCATATCATAGTTTATCGATTTGTTTAAGAACTGTATGTAAGTTCACATGCTCTTCTAAAGCTTATGAAAGGTCTTTCTTTTTCCTTCGGCTTAGGCAAAACCTCACGAACATTGTTTCAGAGTCCCAGAAAAAAATTAGAATTTGACCTATGAGGAAACCTATTCCCGATTATTTTGCTGACAACATTTTTAAAAAACTATTTGCTTGCATTTTTTATTCTTTTTCTCTTTTTTGAGTAAGAACAATAAAGAACAAGTCCAGTTCTGACAGCCAATAGCCTAGAACATAAACTTCTCTTCAAAACTCAGGCTTTTTTCAAGAAATTTTTGGAGAAGGTCATAAGACGTAATCCCTGTTGCTTCTTTGGGTTTACTGCGGGACCAGTATCTGGGCGAACCCTTGCGCCGGATAGTATGATAAATATAGAGGATTTCACCGTCCTCATAGCGTCACTCCATACGTATTGAATGACGGATTTGTGCATTAACCAAACCAGTTGAGACCAAAAAATTAATGAAAAATGAGTTTTACCGTTTTTCTAGAATTTTCGGACAGAAATTTTTCAAAGAAAGTTAAAATACTGTATGCCCAAATGAGGCTTTATTGTATTCATTTAACTTATACAGAGAGCACAGAAGATTAAAAGGTGAAAAGAGAGATTTGGAAAAGAAAAAACCTGGACAAGAGTGTAGAATTACTAATAAGAGATGGAAATTAATAGAATTGTTAAATTAAAGAAATCTGAAAAACATCAACTGGTTAATGAGGAAGTACCTAAAACTCTGAAAATAAAAAACAGATAGAAAGAAAAAATAAAAATCGATTGAAATAAAAAAAGTTAAGGGGCATTTACCCCCGATTATGATAGTATGGTTTTTACTCTTTTTAGTTTCATTCCGTTTCTTTGAGAGACTCAAGAGCCTTTTTGACTATAGTGCGGTAGTAACCGATATCAGTCGAATAGTGTTCTTTTGCAAGTTTTGAGTTTTGATCTTCCTCTGATTCAATTGCCCTTATCCTCTCAAGAGTCTGTTTTGCAGTATCAAGCACCCAGAGGTCCCGGGTAAGTTCATCTACATGCTGGATAGACTCTGGACGGATAGAAGTCAGGACATTCCCATCATCTGTGGTATAGGTGCTAGTTTTGCCCACAACTGCTACAAAAGCTGGCAGCTCGCACTCGGCAAGGAATTGAGCAGCTTCAGGCTGATACTGCCCGGCATAGACTAGGAAAGAACCTGTCGGGTCTGAAACTCTTCCCCTCCAGTACTCGGAATCAGTGCCGATATCTTCCTTTTCGATAAGTGTGCCAACAAGGAAGATACGGTTTACTTTAGCTCCTGTGGGCGTCAGGACATACTGTGGAGCATACTGATCATTTTCATCCCTTGAGGTCAGGTTCGAATCCTTCATTTCCTGGGCAAAAACCCTGCGGGCAACTTCTCTGAAAAAACCTGGCATTTACTGCACCTCCAGCTTGGTAAGTGTTTCATTAAGCGCAAGTATTTCATCAATCATCTCTCTATCCAGAGAAGTTTTTGGAGTAATGGAATCCACAAGGATATAGCGATCAAGCTTGTGACCGATTACAGTATAGTACCTGCCCAGCAGTTCCTGTTTTAGATTATCCAGAACTACCCCTGGATCAAGAGCGTCTGCGGCCATTGCAATTGCAGTATCGAGAGAAAGCCCTGCAAGCTTCTCGGTAAGTTCTCTGTTAATAAGGATATCCTGAGTGGAAGTTCCGGAATCCAGAACCGCTTTTATCCTCAGGTCGTATTCCCCTTTTACTTTTCCGTGCTCCGGGCAAGCACCCTTAACCAGAGCCCTTTTACACTCAGGACAGCGTTTTATGAGACCTGAACCAGTCTGAATGTCTACCATTGCTCCAAAGTATGTGGAAGTTAAGGATCCGACTTTGATATCTTCATCAAGTTCTTCTATAGAACTTGACCTGTTAAGCTGAATCTGGATCTTACCTCCCCATTCGTTAACAACTACATTATTCAACATGTAGCTCTTGCCCTCTTCCATGTCAGGAAGCTCGGAACTGGCCCAGTTAGTGAATTTAATAACCCCTGTGGGGTCTCCTATAAGCCCTGCCTGCTCAATTGATTCATGAGAGTTTTCCCAGAGTTGAACCACTTTTCCTTTAACTGTAGCCCATTGGCCTCCTGCAAGATCGGAGATGTTCCTGAGTTCAGACTCTCTTGCAGATGGTATGAAGTCCCCGCCCCCAACTCCAATGGCTTCATCCAGCTTTTCTATAGAAGTATTCTTGTTAAGCTGAACCTGGAACCTGCCATTGTACTCTCCTACAACAACGCTCCTGAAGAAATAACTCTCTCCCTGTTCAAGCTCAGGCAGTTCGGCATTTTTCCATGCAGTAAACTTTATAATTCCTGTTTCATCCCCCAGTAGTCCTACCTGAGAAATTGACTCGTGAGTGTTTTCCCAGAGCTGGACAACCCTTGCCTTAAGATTTGCCCACTGCCCATTTTCCGAAATATCCATAATCTTTGTAAGCTGCGGCTCAGCCTGCCTCGTGTAAAATTCATTTTTAGGAATAGAATATTTCTTCAAAAAGTAATTGGTCACACTGCGCTGGGCTTCGTTTGAAGGAACTTTAAATTTAGTAATCAGTTCATCAAGTCTGCTTTCGATATCCTCTATAGGTACGTCGATGCCAAGCTTTAAAAATCGATCTCGAATAGATTCAGCTGTCTGTTTCATTCTTCCTACCTCAAGCCTCTTGTTTATCTTTATTTATAGAGAGGCGTTTTAATCTACAACGCCACAGCATATAAAGTTAAGGAAAGCGGAGTGAAAGTATTTGCATCAAGGCCGTAATCTTATCTGATAATGTTCTTCTTAAAGACTGAGAAACCATGAAATTAACCCCTGAGACTCAATCCCACACAGTGGAAAGACTATTATTTTGAAACTGTTTTTAAATTCCTTATGCATAATACCTGCTTCCTGCTTGAGTTCAATTTTGAAGTTACTTCAGATATTTATTCAAATTTTTTTAAGAGATTATGTGTGTATACTATACTTAAACTTATTTACCCAGAGATTTTGCAGCATTATTACAAAGAACCAACTCAGCTTTATGAAGAATTAAAAATATGCCAATTTTTGTAAATTTTTATTTTAGTAGACCCTCTTCAGACGCTTATATAAGCTTTTACAAGTTGTTTTCTGTTTTTGGAGCTGAGTCCCATAAAGGTCAGCTCTATTAATATATTCCCCGTTAATATATTATTTTATTTAACCATGATGTTTCCAGAGTAGATTAAGGATTTGCTCTGGACATCCAATATTTTTATAGATGAGCAGTCCCCCTGACTAAGGTCAAGCGGTTCGCGAATCTCTTCATCGTCATATTTAAGATCAAAATGGCTGAATCCCCTACTTTGAAGGCCCCAAGTTCCGTTAAATTGAGGTAACGTTGATCATCTCCTTTCTGAAGTATAACTTTTGTCTCATTATTAAATTTGAAATTAATTGTATCCCCCCCACAGTGTTCGATTACGAGCTTGAGAACTATTTCACTTGGGTTTTTATCTTGGATTTCATCTTGAGGTTCATCCAGGATTCCATCCGGGATTTCATCCGGGGTTTCACTTGAGTCCGAGTTCTGAGATTCAACTGTAGACTGTGAGGTTTCTACTCCGTTTACTGAAACCAAAATGACAAGATCCTGAAAATCAGCACCAGAGCTGTCCAGGTTTGTATTGCCCAGCTCAAAAATATATATAGCCTCATTTTCCTTAAGCTTGATACTACCGTTTTCAATGTATCCTTTTACAAAGTCTTCAATCGAGTCCTGACCATGAAATCCGGGGATATCAGAAACACGATCTTCATTCATAAGGACCTTCAAATTGGAAGAATTAGTCGAAGTGCTAACTGTAAGAATTTGTTTTGATTTATGATTCCAGAAATATTCCCAGGAGCAAGCTTCGACCGTTACAGGCGTATCCGCATTATAGGAAATTGGAGATTCCCAGAAGCAAGGATTTTTCCCGTCATTGATATTCCCTTTTGATGGATTCTTGTAATCTCCCCAGAGATCATAAGTATAGTCCCCTAACTTAAGACGCAAGTAACCGGAGACAATCCCCAGTTCCTAATAAAAGCACAACCAATCACAGTTGTGTTGACCGTGAAGTTTTCTTTCGGTACTACCGTATTGTTGTTTATCACATTGAAATTAACGGTAAAACTCGCTTGAATACTGTGACTGGACGACACATTATTGAAGGTATAAGTGGAAACCGGCCCAACGGAATTCACGTCCACCAACACATTAAGAACTTTATAGTTTTCATCCGGGATTATACTGAAGAGCTTGTTGCCACCGGCGGGAACATAGGTACTTCCTGTGGGAGAAATATTATCCCCGAACCCTGAAGAAGCCTCAATTAAATAGCTGTCTAGCGTCGTTTCATTCTGCGTTGGTGTCGTTTCATCCTGGGCGTTGTTGAATCCTGCGTAAAATTAGAGCTTCTATCAAGAGATTTGCCCTGGGTGCACTTTCCGGGAATATTGGGGTACACCAGTGATGCAGCAAGTATGATGGTCACCACAACCATTAATATTTGCCCGTATACTTCTGAGACTGCCTGGCATTTCTCGCCAAGAGCCCTTGACTTTTTACCGGCCGCGATAATAAGTACCTTGCAAAAATTTAAGTTATGAATATTAAACGAACACTTTTTAATATTAATAAAATTGTTTGTATGAACTATTAATTTTAGGCATTATAGTGACTGATTGGTCGAGGCTAAAAAAATACATTTTATTTATTATAATGTATAGAAATCTTATTAGTCAACCGAGATGTAACATCCTGGAACACAGGACATATAACCGATTACGGTTTACGATTATAGAAGATATACAATACCATTTCCAGGGTCTACTGAAAAATCGAGTTTAAAGAAAGAATAGAAACGCAGATTTTCAGGGCTGTCCGAAAAAGTGATCCCAATAAATGATCTTCCAGAAGCTTCAATACTACTCAATATTTTTTATTTTTTGGTTTTTGTAGAAATTATAGGGTATTCTGAAGGATTATAAGAATTAGACTATTATTTTTAATAAGTTGTCACAACTATTTATCAAAAGTATGGAAGTTAATAAAACTTTCAATAGAAAGGATTCCTTAAGAATTGCCCGACTTCTCAAAGGTTGGGAAGCATAAAACATAAAAAGTAGGAAATACATACAGGATTTTATGAAATAAATAAGTTTCGACACTTTTAAAAAAATAAAATTGCCTGTAAAAGCTAGAAGTGGAACGAAATTTTTTATAGAGTTGCTGAATTCATGTTATGGAGTTGTTTATCCTGTAGAAAAAACTTATTTTTCAATTACATAGGATTACTTTTTTATTGATAGCTGTCCCTTATACAGATATAAAACTCTATCGATATATATACACAGTTGCTTTGGTTAAAACTTTTGAAGGTAATATATAAATTCTAAAAAAGGTTCTTAAAATTATGAAAGCTATTATCCTTGCAGCAGGAGAAGGGCTGCGCTGCAGGCCTCTTACTCTAACTCGTTCAAAAGTAATGCTTCCTATAGCCAACAGACCTATTTTAGAACATGTAATAGGTTCGCTTGAAAAAAATGGAATAACTGATATTATATTAATTGTTGGATATAAAAAAGAACGCATAATGGACTATTTCGAAGACGGGCTAAACTTCGGAGTGAAAATTAGGTACATTGAACAGAAAGCTCAGCTAGGTACTGCACATGCAATTGAGCAGGCAAAAAAATGGATTGAACCCGAGGACTCGGTATTTCTTGTGCTCAATGGAGATAACCTGGTGGAACCAAAAACTATAGCGGACCTTCTGAATAATTATGAAGGAGACGCAAGCCTTCTAACTGTTCAGATGGAAGAGACTGCAGGCTATGGTGTGGTTCTGAAAGAAAAAAAGAGAGTCACAAGAATTCTGGAAAAAAGGCCTGGAGACCTGAGCCGTATTGTAAATACCGGAATTTATATTTTTACACCGCAGGTCTTTGAAACCATTGAAAAAACCCCGATATCCGAAAACGGGGAATATGCAATAACCGATACCCTCCAGCTTATGATTGACGAAGGGAAAATCGTTACTTCTGTTTCTACCGAATCAAAATGGCTTGACGCTGTTCATTCCTGGGATCTATTAAAAGCTAATGCCATAGTCTTAAATTCAGCCAGGAACTTGAAGCTTGAAGGAGAAGTTGAAGAGGGAGTTTTCCTCAGTGGAAAGGTGACAGTAGGAAAGAATACAAGGATTCGTTCAGGAACTTACATTGTAGGCCCTGTAGTCATAGGGGAAAATTGTGATATCGGACCCAATGTAGTAATTCTGCCCTCCACAACAATAGGAGACAATGTATCGATCAGGTCATTTACCGAAATACAGAACAGTATAATAATGAATGACTGCAGGATATACTCTCATGGGCAGATCTCTAATTCCATAATTGGAAGCAACAATACAATTGGCTCAGGTTTCCTTGTTGAAGAAAAAGAAGGTCTATCGATCATTATGAACGGAACTATTCATCGAGCTCCCAAACTCGGCACCATCTTCGGAGACGACAACCGGATTGGGAATAGTGTACTTGTGAAAGCTGGAGTAACAATAGCTGTTGACTGTCAGGTTGAATCTGGGAATACCATATACAGGGACCTGTCCCGTCATTCGGTTGTTCTTTAACCCTAAAAGGTGGAAAAATGTGTGGAATTGTAGGATATGCAGGTGAAAACTCTGCTGCATCTGTCATCATAGAATCTCTCAAAAAACTCGAGTACCGTGGATACGATTCTGCTGGGATTTCGATTCTGGGCAGCGGAATCAATACTTATAAGTCAGTAGGTAAAATCGTAAACCTTGAAGCCACAATCCCAGATGAAATAAGTGGCAACATCGGAATAGGGCACACTCGCTGGGCAACCCACGGACGACCCAGCACAATAAATGCTCATCCGCATACCTCTGGAAACCCATGTAAGATATCTGTTGTGCATAACGGAATCATAGAGAACTACATGGCATTGAAAGAACAACTGACTGCAGAAGGATATGAATTTAAATCGGAAACTGATACCGAAGTGATCGCACACCTCCTGCATAAACACATATACGGTAAGCCCGATGGAAGAGAAGCAAAATGCGAACTTCTTACAGGACTGCGGGAAGCGCTAAAAGAGATCGAAGGTTCATATGCTCTTGCAGCTATCTGTGCTGACGAACAGGGAAAACTCGTGCTTGCCCGGAAAGACAGCCCACTTGTTATAGGACTCGGCAAAGGAGAGAACTTTGCCGCATCGGATGTAACTGCTTTTTTGAATTATACAAGGGATGTAATTTTCGTAAATGACTTTGAAACCGCAGTTCTGACTCCTACCAATGTAGAGATCTTTGACAGAGAAGGAAAAGCACGCGAAAAGA
Organism: Methanosarcina sp. A14; assembly: GCF_001729375.1. NCBI lineage: Archaea > Methanobacteriati > Methanobacteriota > Methanomicrobia > Methanosarcinales > Methanosarcinaceae > Methanosarcina > Methanosarcina sp. A14. The sequence goes on from NZ_LZPK01000383.1 coordinate 18,339, forward strand.
AGATAGAAAAGATCGAGTGGGACTTTGAAGCTGCTGAAAAAGCCGGCTACGAACATTTCATGCTCAAGGAAATTCACGAGCAGGTGAGCGCGATTCATAATACACTTGCAGGCAAGGTCTCGGAACTTGAAGGAACGATAGATCTCAAAGAACTTAATATGACCGATGAAGAGATAAGGAAACTTTCAAGAGTCCAGATTCTGGCATGTGGAACCTCCTGGCACGCAGGGCTGCTTGGGAAATACCTTTTTGAGCAGCTTGCAGGAATTCATTGCGACATAGACATCTGCTCGGAGTACAGGTACAGAAGCCCGGTTATAAGTGATGGAACTCTCGCCATCGCAATCACCCAATCCGGGGAGACTGCAGATACTCTCGCGGCTGTTAGGGAAATAATGTCCTACAACTGCCCTACACTTGCAATTACAAACGTTGTAGGAAGCACCATTACAAGAGAAGCTAACAGTGTGCTCTATACCAGAGCAGGACCTGAGATTGGAGTTGCCGCGACCAAAACCTTCAGTACCCAGCTTACACTTCTTTATCTGCTTGCCGTAAAGTTCGCCCTCTCAAGAGGTAAGCTAAGTCCTAATTATGTTAAAGGATTCATTACGGGTCTAAGAAAAATACCAGGTCAGATTCAGCAGATTCTCAACCAGAAAGAAGCAGTAAAGGAATGTGCAGAGAATTTTGCTCAGGCAGAAAACTATTTTTTCCTCGGCAGGAACCTTAACTATCCGATTGCCCTTGAAGGAGCTCTCAAATTAAAAGAAATTTCATATTTGCATGCTGAGGGTTTTGCCGCAGGAGAACTTAAACATGGACCGATTGCGCTGCTTGAGAAAGGAACGCCTGTAGTTACCATTGCAACAAGAGGGCAGACTTACGACAAGGTACTGAGTAATATAAAGGAAGTAAAAGCCAGGGATGCAACGGTTATCGCAGTGGCCGATAACAAAGATACAGAGATCGGAAAATATGCGGATGTTGTTCTTACAATACCTCAGAGTAGTGAATTGCTTTCTCCGCTGCTCAGTGTGGTAGTCCTCCAGCTGCTTGCTTATTACACTGCTCTTGCTCGTGGATGTTCGATTGACAAACCGCGTAATCTTGCAAAAAGTGTCACAGTTGAATAATGAAATGCCCAAAAATTTAAAAATTAAAAAACAAGAGAATTTAAAGAAATACTTTTAGAAAATTTCGGAATGGGATATATGAAACTCTTCGGATCTTCAGGAATAAGAGGGATAGCAAACAAAGAAATTACGCCCGAACTTGCACTTAATGTAGGGCTTGTACTTGGAAGCCGAAAAAAAACTGCAGTTATCGGGAGGGACCCTAGAGTTTCGGCCCCTATGATCGAGCATGCCCTAATTGCGGGAATGACTGCCACAGGCTGCGCTGTTACAGAAATAGGCCTTGTATCTACCCCAACTCTGGCATATGCAGCCAGAGAATACGAATGCGGTGTAATGGTTACAGCCTCCCACAACCCCTCAGAGTATGTAGGGATCAAACTCTGGAACCCTGATGGGATGGCCTTTGACTCGGCACAGCAGGAAGAAATAGAAAAAGCGATTGAAGATGCAGACTTTTCTCTGGTTCCCTGGAACCTGATAGGCAAGTTCAAAGAAGACAGAAATGCTATCCGGGCTCATATGAATATGATCAAAAAGCTTGTAGGAAGTTCCAGCCTGAAAGTCGTACTGGACTGCGGATGTGGAGCAGGAGGGACAATTACCCCATATCTCCTCCAGGAGCTTGGTTGTGAGGTAATAACTCTGAACGCTCAGCCTGATGGCCACTTTCCTGCAAGAAACCCTGAACCAAACGATGAAAACCTTACCATGCTCAAAAAAGCTGTTGTGGATTTCGGAGCCGATCTTGGAATTGCACATGATGGTGATGCGGACCGGATGATGGCAGTGGACGAAAAAGGCAATTTTGTCTCAGGAGATGAAATGCTTGCAATTTTCGGGCTATACGAGTGCAGCGGTAAGAAAGGAACAGTCGTCGTGCCTGTGGACACTTCAATGATGGTTGGCGATTCTCTTCAGGGTTCGGAGATTGTGAGGACAAGAGTCGGGGACGTTTACGTCGCAGAGGGAATAAAAAAATGTGGGGCTATCTATGGAGGCGAGCCATCAGGAAGCTGGATTTTCCCGAAGATTTCCTACTGTCCGGATGGGATTTATGCAGCCGCAAAACTTGTTGAGATTGTCAAGGAAAAGAAGTTAAGCGAGCTTCGAGAAGAGCTGCCCAGGTACGCCACAAAAAGAGGAGCTTTCCCCTGTGCAAATAATAAAAAGGCAGAGTTTATGGAAAAAGTTAAGGCTAAACTCGAGCCCATGGGAAAAGTCCTTGATATCGACGGTATTCGCGTGGAAATGAGTAATGGCTGGGTACTTGTCCGCCCCTCAGGGACGGAAGCAAAAGTTAGAATCACAGCTGAAGCCCGGGAAAACGTTGATGAGATTTTTGATATGGCTGAAAAGATAGCAAAGGAGGCACTCAAATGAAAGCGGTTGTCCTTGTAGCAGGCAAAGGCACAAGGATGGAACCTCTAACTTCCGGCTGTCCTAAAGTTATGCTCCAGGTTGCAAATAAGCCCATCCTCGAACATATACTTAATTCAGCCATCGAAGCAGGCATTAAAGGCTTTGTCTTCATTACCGGTTATCTCGAAGAGCAGATAAAAGAGTACTTCGGGGACGGAAGCAAATGGGGAGTAAGCATAGAGTACGTGCAGCAGAAGAAGCAGCTAGGGACTGCAAACGCGATAGGCTGTGCAAAAGGCTATGTTGATGGGACTTTCCTTGTACTTAACGGGGATATGCTCATAGAGCAGGAAGACTTAAAAGCCCTGGTCTCAAGGACAGAGGAAGCTGTCATCTGCGTAAAAGAGGTTGAAAACCCGTCGGATTTCGGAGTGCTTGAAACCGAGAATAATAGAGTTGTCAGGATAATAGAAAAACCTAAAAATCCCCCTACTAACCTTGCAAATGCCGGAATATATCTTTTCAGGGAATCTATTTTTGACTTTATTGACAGAACCAAGGCCTCAGTGAGAAAGGAGTTCGAGATTACGGACTCCATCCAGATGCTGATTGATAGTGGAGCAGCCGTGGGTTACAGCCCTCTCGAAGGCAGATGGATAGATATAGGGTATCCCTGGGACCTCCTGAAAGCAAATGAATACCTCCTGAAAGGCCTTAAGAGCAGCTGCGAAGGTACCGTGGAACCGAATGCTACCATAAAAGGAGAGGTTGTAATTGGAAAAGGCACTATTATCAGGAACGGTTCTTATATCGAAGGCCCAGTAGTAATAGGAGAAAATTGCGATATAGGGCCTAATTGTTTTATCCGCCCTTCTACGGCAATCGGGAACCATATTAGGGTGGGAAATGCGGTGGAGATAAAAAATACCATTGTCATGGAAGATACTCATGTGGGACACCTGAGTTATGTTGGGGATAGCATTATCGGACACCGCTGCAACTTTGGAGCGGGCACGAAGGTTGCAAACCTCCGCCATGATGGGAAAAACATAAAAGTAATAGTAAAAAGCAGGATTCTTGACACGGGCAGGAGAAAACTCGGAGTAATTATGGGAGATGACGTGCATACCGGTATCAATACAAGTATAAATATCGGTACGATAATGGAAAAAGGAAGATATACATATCCTGGGGAGATTGTCAAACATTAACCTTTGATGCTAATAGATTCATGGTAACTATTCAGCCTACATATATCGGTTGATATTGATTATGGTGAAAACAAGGAGTTTGGTAACTAACTAATGAACATCGAAAAAGCACCATAATCCTCTTTTATTCTTTCGATTTGGATCATTATTTCTGTATCAAGCGTTTTTATTTTATTCTGAATTTTTGTTATTAGTTATAATATCATTTCAATCCTCAAAGATTTAACCAATCCTTAAAGATTTAACCAATCCTTAAAGATTTAACCAATCCTTAAAAGATTTAACGTTTTTCAACAGTTGCGGAATTTTTATAGTTAGATAAATGAGAGTGAAAAGAGGGCACTTTATTCTAAAGTTCCATATTTATCGTATGTACTCGGGTCCAGCAGTTCTCGTTCTAAATAATATTTTCAGGATTTTTTTCTAGATTCTCAAACTCCAGAAAATATTAACATACTTTTAGATTTTATCAAACATTTTATTAGAATTAGATGTTTATCTATGAGTTCATCCCAAAACCAACCTTAGTCCCATTTCACTTAAATTTACATAACTGTTTTCCGTGATCTGAAACTCGATTGCGTATTCAAAATTAGTTATTTAAAAAGTAATTTTGAGTTTTGGGATCGGCTCTATACAAATATTTGTGTATTTATTATAAATTTTAGTATGATAGCTTTCAGACGATCTCGATGTTGTAATGGGGACTGGGAATCTTTTTATTGGAGAATTGCTTTATAATTGCCAACATTTCTATAGTTTTATTCTTTATATTCTCACGAGGAAATTCATGTAAATAAGAAGAATTAGCTTGAAAATCAATGAGATTTGTTCTAAATTCCGTATATATAGCATGTTTTTGGGTTCAACAATTCCTGATGTAAATAATTTCTTCAGAACATTTTTTATGATCAGAAAATCCGAAATCTACCCATATATTTTAAACTATTATCGGCCAGGTCTCAAAAAACGAATCATATTTCATAGTGTTTAGTAAGAAGTCATAAATTGTAAGGAGATGTATACACGTCACTTGACCAATATCAGTCTATTAAGAATACTAATGAATTTTATTATGATCTCCTCCAGATGATGCCAGTGTTAACACGAGAATTAGGAATCTTTTTATTGGTAGGTTTTCTCCTTCTTGCAAGTGTTCCTGCAGCTTTATGCGCAACTAGCTCATCAATAATATACGTTACAGGGGATGGCACTGGAAAATATAATTGCGATGGAAAAGACGATCATGTACAGATAAATCAGGCCCTTAAGTTTGTAGCAGGTAACTCTAAATATACTACTGTCCACCTCAAAGGTCCTTTTACTTATGTTATTGACGATACTCTTTTAATCGGTAGTAATACTATTCTTGAAGGGGATTCGAGTGCTGTAATCAAACTTGCTAATAATGCAGGCTGGGTTGCAATGAAACCCTTGATCAAGCAGATGAGTAGTTCTGGGAATAGTAACATTGTAGTAAGAGGGTTTGAGGTTAATGGAAACCGTAATGGTAATTCCAAAGTTTCTTTGGGTGACGGGTACTATAATATAATGTACTTCACCAACTGTAACAACGTAAAAGTATACAATATGTGCATGCATGACGGTCTCGGGGATGGGCTGAGGATAAAATATGGAAAAAATATTAATTTTTATAAAAACAGGATATACAAACTCGGGCACGATGGTTTGTTTGCAATTCAGTGTAAGAATGTAAAGGTCTGGAAAAACAGGATAAGCTGCAGGACTAACAGCGGCATTAGAATCTGGAACTCAAACCATGTAAAAATCTACAGTAATATAATTGATTCTTTCTACCACTGGAGTGCAGGTGGACCAGGCATTCAGGTAGAAAAAGGAGGGTCTGGTACGGGTCTTATGGATGATATTAGTATCTACAATAATGTTATCCATAACACCTATGGTCCTGGGATCTGGATTTTCAATTATGATACCAATTCTGCTACTAAAAATTATGGAAAAAATGTTCTTATTCACCATAATGTCTTTTACAGCACAGGCACCAATCCTAGCATTACCTGGGTTGGCGGTATTGTAATTAGTGGATTCCGCAATACTTACATTGAAAACAATGTCTTTGATGGCATATATCATGCGGCTATTGCCAATTTGTATCCAGATAATTTTTCCCCAAGTTACACGTCATCTGTATACGCAACAATTGCCCGCAACAATATAATCGTAAACACCCTGAAACGTAAAAAGAGTCCAAGTGGGACAGGGTATGGTGTGATAAATTATCTCGCCAGTAAAAACCATAAAATATATCTGCAATATAACTGTTTCTACAAAAACGTAGTAGGGAATTATAAAAGTTGCACTTCGAGAAATGATATCCGTGTAAATCCACTATTTGCGAGCCAGACGAAACATGATTACCATCTGAAATCAAAAACTGGAAGATGGAATGGAAAAACCTGGGTTAGAGACACAGTAATTTCTCCCTGTATCGATGCCGGACATCCGTCTTGGGGCTATTCTACTGAACCGAAACCCAACGGAAAAAGGATTAACATAGGCAGGTACGGAAATACAAAATATGCATCAAAATCAAAGAGTTAAGGCGTATATCTGTGTCAAAAATATATATAAAAGAGGTTTTGGAAATTATAAAAATTTGAGAACAAAACCATGAATTCTGAAAAAATGTACCCTTCCCGGAAAGGAAAGGGACATTTGAAATCAAGAATTTATAGAGCTCAGGGTTCTAAAGCTCAGGAATAAATCTATTTTATTTATAAAATGTCTTTAAAGTTGAGAGCATCAGTTTTCGGAAAAGCCCTTCGGTTTCCACCTTTAGAGAGTCGTCATTCATGCTTTTTACGGCTTCTTTTAAGGGCTCTTTTGAATCAAGCACTTTTTGTATGGTTTTTTCATCGGTTTCCACTGTAATGGAAGGCCCGAACTTTGAGTTTGGATCGTTAGGAGTTTCATAGCTGTAGAAATCCCTTATTTTTCCTCCTCCCATAAGTAAAGTCACATAAAGCATCTCGCCATTATCAAGTTTGATTTTCCCGGCAATTTCCTCACTGGCTACAAATCTCTGCAGAACATCAGGAACTTTATCGAAATTCGTGTTATAAAGCTCAGCTTTTGCACTCAGTTCTGCAAAGAGAGCGTTTTCAGTAGTAGAATTCTCAGAAGCCTCATAAAGGTCGGCTTTTTTGATATTCCCTGCGTTCGAGACTGCACCTGCTATCGGGACAAACAAAAGCATAATAAGAATGAAAAGACTCAGAAATCTTGTTTTGCTGCAAGGAGACATATCTGAGAATAAGAGGCAGGAATATAAAAAAGTTATTGATACAAATAACTGAAGCAGGACAAAAAAACTAGAATATAGGACTATACGCAGTTGAATTGAAAAATCAACAACATCAGACAGTTAACTGTCTGAAATGTGACTTTAATCCACAGTGTTTGTTATACTTGATTTTGTTTTTCAAGTTCATAAGTCCGATGAAGTAATTAGATATTTTAGTTCAGATAAAGTTAAATTGTGTATAAAATGAAAAAGGAAGAGAAAACGAAAAAATAAAAATGGAGGTTATAATTAGATATTGAGCCCGTTTTTAGAGTCCTGGAAGACAGGCAATGAAAATGAATTAAAGCAATTAAAGCAATAAAATCAATTAAATTTGCTTTAACAATTAATTATTGTACCAGGGATTATATAAAGATATCTATTTGTTCTCTATTTGTTCTCTTCGAGAAAATAATTACCTGAATGAATTATACAGAAGAAAAGAATTACTAAAATGAATAAAAATTAAACTTAAAGGAATAAAAATTAAACTTAAAGGAATAAAAATTAAACTTAAAGGAATAAAAATTAAGAAAATGATATATAAAGTTTAATTAGAAAACAGCAAATCAACTGCTAAAAAAAACTGTTAGATAAGCAATAGCAAAATAACGCCCGAATTTTCCAAGAAAAACCAGAATAGAAAAATATCGGAAAGAGAGCTGCATAAGTCCTGCAACCATGGTAATCGCGTCTCCGATACCTGGCACCCAGGTAAAAAGAAGGGTGTAAAGACCATATTTTTTAAAGAGCCTTTCACTTATCTCAAGCTTCTCAGGAGAAGGAGAAAGGAATTTCTCAAGTACCGGACGCCCTTTAAGCCCGAGATAGTATGTTGTGCACGATCCGAGATAATTGCCTGAAGTCGCTACCAGAACAACAGCAAAAGGATTAAAGCCCTGATAAATGAGAGCTACTACCAGCGCCTCCGATCCTAACGGCAAAACCGTGGAAGCTAGGAAGCTCAGGACAAAGAGGTTCAGGTAACCGTAGTCGGTAATAAAGGAACTCAAAGCTTCAAGCATTCAGTTCTACAATCGTAATTCAGTATTTTAAGCTGTCGTTTCAGGCATCAAAACAAACACTATTTTTGTAATGGACCAATCGTTACTTTGAAGATCAAACGGTAGTTTGTAGATCAAACTCCATTTTTAACATTTCTGTTTCTAACTAAAAATTTTCGAGCAAAACAAAAAGGAATTCCACTCTGGACTAAGATCGGAAAAAAAAGAGGAGAGCCGGATATCCGAGATCTGATATTCAACTCTTACCGCAACAAAAGTATTAAAGTTAATATTAAAGCCTGGTTCATTTTTTGGAATGAACCCATACAGCTATAATACAAGCTTTAATATGAAAGCCAGAAACGTTAATTAGTTTCGTCTCTTCCGCAGGATAACAAATGCCGTGGCGAGTATACCAAGTGTAGCCATCCCACTGAAGAAAGGAGCTTTTTTTGTCACTTCATAACTTTCGCTCAGTCCTCCGACTTCAACAGTATACGTCCCTTGCTCACCCTCGGTGTGTGAGAATTCGATTGATTTGTTCTCACCCGGATTAAGGGTTATATTCTGGGAATCAACCGATTCGTTATTAACCAGCAATTCCACTGTGGAGTTTCCTGTGACGCCTCCATTGTTCATAGCATTCACCTTAATATTTACCGCAGTTCCGGCTTCAACTGAAGCAGGCTGTATCGTGAGGTCTGAGAAGGTGAACTGTGCAGCTTTCTCCGCCACCTCTACCTGGGTTTCTCCGTCTTCATAACCGGTCTTTGTGGCATTTACTACATACGTTCCCGGAGTAGTAACCATGTAAGATGTGATACCTTTTGCGTCTGTCTGTGCGTCAATGATCTGTCCGCCGAAAAAGACATCTGCTCCGGAAACAGGCTTGTTTTCCTCAGAGTCAGTGACCTTTATGCTAATCTGGTCCCCTTCCCGAACGTTTTCGGGAGAGACTGAAACTAGGAGTTTCAGGATACCCTGTGCTAGGACATCCACATCCTTAGTTCCGGAAACATAACCTTCCCGGCTCGCAGTTACAGTGAAGCTGCCTTCATTGCTGGGGGTAAAGGTGAGATTTCCACTGTCTCCGGTGGTGCCTATGCTTTTGTTTCCAACAAAAATTTCAGCACCGACGACTGAAATATTTCTCGCAGTTACCAAAATCTCGGTCGGCTTACCGACTACAAGCGCATCAGGTATTTCAATATCCAGTTGATCTCCTTCCTCGGTCTCGGTTTCGACGAATGGATAAAAGCGCAGGACTGAAGAATCGGCAACCTTAAACTTGACATTACCCATCAGGTCTACGACATCATCCTTTGAAAGGGAGATTGAATCCTCGTTTTTCATTGTGATGCCTGAGTCGGAAATCGAAGTTATTTTCATTTCACCGAAAGAATCTCCCCCAGAAATTTCCAAGTAATCATCCGAAATCTGGAAGATTCCCTCCACAAACACGGCATCTGTTTCTGTGGAACGGAAGACTGTACTTATATGGACCGCAATCATCGGAACATTTTCGGCCCCTCCTATATCGGTTTCATAAATATAGTCCCCACCCTGGGAAACGATTCCGGAGTCCAGAAGCTTTCCATTCTTATAAAGCTCAAAGAGTACGCTTTTCCCATTAACATCTACCTGGGATGCCTTAAGGGAGTAGCCGTTCTCCAAGGCTAAAGAAGAACCAGTGAACAGGGATTTTTTGTCATCGTCATCGATCAGAACTTTTGAAAGTACGCGGTCCGACAGCACACTTATGCCCTTTGAATTGCCAAGAGTGTTTTCAGGATATCCTGCAAAGTATTTCTCTGCCATGAAGCCGATAACTTTATAACTTCCCCAGCCCTCATGTTCAAATTTGACATTTTCAGGCTTTGTAGAATAGACGAGGGCTTCATCATCAATTGTCCTACCATCGAGTTTTTCAATGGTAAGGCTTTCAGTGGAAATATTTTCGTCGATGTTATAATAGAAACCTTCGAAGTTAAAAGGCGTCCAGACCATAGTATCAAACTTATCATCGTGTACCGTCCCTCTTAATTCATAAGTTCCGGGCTCGGAGGTTTCAACTATTGGTGCAAAACGAAGTTCATTGGCATCAGCTACAACAAAACTTAGTTTACCCATGATATCAATAGTGTCACCCTTGCTAAGTGAGATCGAGTCGCTATTTCTCATTTTTATGCCTGAACTTGAGGTAGAACTTACCTCCATTTCCCCAAAATCATCACCATTCTGGACTTTCACGTACTGGTCCGAGATCTGGAAAATTCCGTTCACGAAAACCGCATTGGTCTCTCTGCCGCTGAAGATCTGGGAAAAATGAACTGCAATTATGGGCACATTTTCAGTATCCCCGAGGTCGGCTTTGTATACATAGTCGCTATTGGAAGATAGGAAAGCTTCGTCGACTATCTTTCCGTCCTTTTCAAGCTGTACCCAGACGCTATTTCCGTTGATATCAACCTCAACCATGTTCAGGGAGTATCCTTCGTCAAGAACAAGAGAAGAACCCGTGTACAGAGATTTCCTATCATCGGAGTCTATCAGGACTTTTGAAAGCTGTCCGTCCGAGATAACGCTAATCTCTTTATCTGCAAAACTTGAGTTTGCGGTGTACCCTGCAAAGTAGCGCTCTGCCATAAACCCTATGACATCATAAGAACCCCAATTTCCATACTCAAAGTCGGTCTTTATGGGTACGGTTTCGTACTGCAGGTTTCTCTTATTAATTGTCCGGCTACCCTTACTGAGCTGGACTGTCAGATTCTCGGAACCTTCTCCGGTATCCAGATCATAATAAAAACCCGAGTAAGTCTGAGGCGTCCATGTATAGGTAAGGTTCTCATTTGCATTTTCATCCCAGATGCGGTTGCCTGTCGAATCTGAAGCCTGGGCAACTGCACTTAGACACAAAAATCCAAATGCCAAAAACAAGCATAAAATCTTGATGTAGTTTTTAATCCCCAAATTAAACCTCCTCTATGTTGTATTAACCGGGAGCGTAACTTTCAGGCTTCCGAAAGAAAAAAATAGGAAAAAATTTCCTGAACATCCGGAATACACCCTGACCAAGATACCCCCGCCTATCTGAGTTATGTCAAAGATATTCAACTATATGTATTTTCTAATATCTCAGGCATCAAATAAAAAATTTTTGGGCATTATAAAAAGTATTTTTCAGAAACCGGAAATAAAAAAATTAAATATGGCAAAAAAAGAAATTGAAGACCTTGAAAACCGTAAAACTGGTTTCAATTGCCATTTAAACACTAGAAGAGCAAATATCAGGCTCGCCTGTCAGGAAGACAGTTCAGTACATCCAGAAAATGTCTTTATCACAACTGGTTTTTATTCAGAGTCAGGTTTTATTCAAAAGAGACTTTTTATTCAAAACCAGATTTATTCAGAAGAGACTTTATATTCACGTTTGAGATAAGGGTCTGAAAATAAATTCAAAAACCACTTTTTTCCTAAGAGTCAATTTGATATACACAAATTATAAGTTTGAAGAAGCGATTTCTGACACTTATAAGCAGAAATCAGCGTAATAAGATTCGTTAAGATCACTTAAGATCCATTACAAGAGTTATAAAGATTCATTCTGCAAAGTAAGACAGAGTAAAAATATGGAGCCGTCTCTGGCATGGAAACGTATACAAGTATTCCCGAAGAATTAAAACTCACAGTCCTTGAAAGAATACAACCCACTGAACCTGAAAGAGAAAAACTTCTTGCAATCCAGAAAGAACTTGCCTCACAGGTTAAACTCGCAGCAGAAAAACTTGGCGTACCAGGTGTGCTTGTAAAAATGGTGGGCTCTGCTGCCAGAGGCACCTGGCTTTCAGGCACTCATGATATTGATGTTTTTATAAGCTTTCCTGAAGAAACATCCAGAAAGGAACTGGAAACCCTGGGTATGGCAGTTGCAAAAGAGGTGGCAAAACACGCCGAGCATGCCGAAGATCGCCACGCTGAGCATCCCTACCTGAATATTATATACAAAGGCTTTGATGTTGATCTTGTTCCTTGCTTCAGGGTTGCTTCGGCTTCCCATATCAAATCTGCAGTTGACAGGACGCCTTTTCATAACGATTTTGTCAAACCCCGCATAAAAGGGCATGAAGATGAGGTCTTGCTTTTGAAACAGTTTATGCGCGGAGGCGGAGTCTATGGTTCAGAACTCAAGACCCAGGGCTTTTCAGGCTACCTGACCGAACTTCTTGTAATTAGCTACGGCTCTTTCAAAAACACTATCTACGCAGCCTGTTCTTGGAAGCCAGGTGAGAAAATAGATATAATGCAGCATGGAGAAATCGACCACGAAGAACCTCTTGTAGTGATCGACCCAACTGATCCCAGGCGAAACGTGGCAGCAGCCCTTTCTCTTGACAAATTCTGCATGTTCATAGACCACTGTCGGGAATTCCTAAAAAGCCCGGAGCTTAGTTTCTTTTTCCCAGCCTCCCTCCTGCCCCTTGAGGACAGCGAAATCCTGGAAAAGCTTGAAAGTCGGAAGAGTACTCAGCTTGCAGTCGTTTTCAAAACCCCGGATGTGGTAGAGGATGTCCTCTTTCCGCAGCTTTATAAAATGGAGCAGGCAGTAGCTGCCCTTCTGAAAGAATATGATTTTACAGTGATAAAAACCGGCGTCTGGTCAGGCAATACCGAAACCGCAGTTATGATGGAACTCATTTCAGGTACCCTGCCCAACGTGAAAAAACACATCGGTCCCCCGGTCTGGGTCAAAGTACACGCAGAGAAGTTCAAGGAAAAATATCAGGCAGAAGATGGCGTTTTCGGAGGCTATATCGAAAACGGAAAATACGTCTTTGAAATCCGGCGCAAATACCCGACGGCAAAAGGGCTTCTCGAAGATCGACTCAGGAGCTGTTCTCTTGGAAAACAGGTACATCAGAGCATAAATGAGAGCTTTGAGATTATCGAAGATGCCGGGATTTGCAGGTTAAAAGATCCTGATTTCAGGGTTTTTTTGAGGAAATGGATATAAAAGAGATTAGAATGTGAACAATAGTAATAGCCAATTAATTGGTTTTACACAAAGTGAAATTTTTCAGCAAAATTTTTTTGATGGGTCTTTTCAATTGACCAATTATAAGTCTGCAATTGTTTCACCCACGTTATTGCCATAATTAAAATAATTTATTCAGAAACATAGACACACTTGGAGAAACAATTACAAACAATATATTGATTCTGGCATAGTATTCGAATATTAATACAATATTTGAATTATCTGAAAAATAGGCCCTACGATTAATAAAGAACCTCATTTGAATTTTTTATTATGTGTAAGAATTATTAGTAACATGACATAGATTTCAAATACTTCATTGTGGTATGACAGACTATTTTGGCTAGATACAATAAACGAATAAAATTTCCCCAAGACATTTACAAATTTATTTTTTCTGGAATGCGTCTTAAAACTTGACATTTTAATGTTTGATTTAATGTAATGCGTTGATGGAGGTAACTGAAGTCCATGCTGACTGAACCAGATCAAATAATCCAGCTTATATCAAGTTTATTAGCGTTAATCCTTTTTGTTGTTTCTCACCTTGCATATCGTCGAGAGCGTAGGAAAAAGCTTTTTATTTTATCTTTAGCGTTTTTTTTCTACTCGGCAATGAATTTTCTGGATGCAGCAGATATTTTTTTCCCTCAAGCAGGTGAATACCCCGAAATTTGGGGAAGTTTACTAAATTTTGTTGTGCTTGCGTTGTTTTTTCTTTCCATGATAACAAACGAGTAAGGTAAAATGGAATTCGAACTAGAGACTAGAAGAAGAATTTACGAACAAATTAAAAAATCTCCTGGTATTCACTTCCGGGAACTTGAGCGGAGGCTGCAGATGGTAGTTGGCAACCTGCAGTACCACCTTCAGTATCTGGAAAAGAAAAATATGATAAGGGCTTTGAATGATGGAGATTATGTACGTTATTTCGTAAAAGACAGGAGCTTAAGCGAAACCGAGAGAAAAATAATGTCTTTCTTAAGAAGATCCGGTTGCAGACATATACTTCTTCAGCTCCTCAATAATCCGGGAATGAATAACAAAGAAATCTCACAGGCTGTTGGTCTCTCTCCTTCAACCGTTTCCTGGAACCTGAACAAACTTGTAGAAGCCGGAATAATTGAAAGAGAAAAAATCGGCAGGATAAGTAAATTCACAGTCATTGACCCTTCCGCGATTGCAGAACTCCTTATATGCTACAAAGAAAGCTTTCTCGATACTCTGGTTGATGGTTTTATCGAAATGTGGGAATTCAAAGACTCTAAATAATTTGATTGCCCATCGTTTTATTTACATCGTTCCAGTATAATCGAAATACAGCTTTTAGCTATTCTTTTCCAATAAACTTAGCACTTTTTAAGAAACCTTCAATATGGTATTTAAACCGAATTGCAAGCCATGTTGCAGGTAACGTAAAGAAAGCATCAATCATGTATTCTGGGCGGTCAAAATTTTGAGTTAGTCTCATTATCTGAATTCTACTTCACTGGTTTTAAACTCTATTGAGACATCCTGGTCAGTTAAAAATAGACGAAAACTTTTACGCTTACTGAACAAAAATTGAAAGTATTTATGGTGGCGGGAAACATGGAAGAAACTTGGGAAACCCGCCACATTCTCCTATGGAAGAAGGTTCCGCCACATTCTTCTAGGGAGGAAGGTTTGAAATATTTTGTAGTGTTGATCCCGATTATTCACCACAATAACCTTCAGTTTTCAGTCTTCATTAGACATAATAACGATTCTGGTACATTATTCGAAGATTAGTACAATTGTCGAACATTAGTACAATCTTCGAACAATTAGATTTTTAGATAGTCGACGAGTTAAATCTCCAAATTATGCCGGAACATATTGAAAATATGCCAAGTTTCCTGAGACTGCATAAATTCGGGACCACAAAAGATTTATAAAACCCCATTTTATAAAACGGTGTAAACCAATTTTCGGGATGAGTAGAAACGAAACGTTCTTCGACAATGAACGTAACGTATGAATCAGATTGATGAAGAATGATGAACCCCCTTAAAATATTGATCCCGATAATTCTCTTACATATAGTATACCTTAACAAATATGGAGGAAACAACAAAATGAAGAGATTTGTAGCCAGTGCACTGGCAGCTCTCATGCTTCTGACTGTATTTGCATCCGCCGCAATGGCTGATGATAATAATACAACCTCAGCAGCTAGTACAGTTGAGATCCGCGGCCCTGTGTACAATGGCTCAAGTTTAACCGACATCCTTGCAAATTCTGCATATGGTAACGGTACATCTATTACAATGGATGCTAACAAATTTGCAGCATTCTATTACGACATTGATGACAATGTGACAACCGAGTCTCTTACCATTAAGAACGTTGCTGGTACTTCCGGCAGGACTATCGGAGAGAACGGTTTAGTATACAAGACAACAATCGGAAACGCCGAATACCAATATGACGACTGGGGCAACTACAGTGTGATTGGCTTCTTCGCAGACAAGTATATCCCACTGAAGTCTAACAGTGCTGACAAGCTCGCCAAACTCGTTCTCGACAGTGACGACAAGTACACTCTCAAGAC
>NZ_LZPK01000384.1:0-26334 GCF_001729375.1 Methanosarcina sp. A14
TCGGACCTGCTATGAGTGAACTACAGATAAAGAGCATCCTTATGGGGCTTTTAGTTTCAGGTGGAATGCTGATCCCAGGAAATATCCCGAACATCATCTCTGCAGGAAAACTTGGTATAACCAGCAAAGAATGGGCAAGACTTGGATTACCCATGGGCCTTATCATAATGGCTATCTATTTCGTCGTTGTCTTTGTGCTTGGGATCTAAACTTAAAATCTGCTCATCATTGTAAATAGGATTAAGTTTCAAGATCCAGTAATTTTATTTTTAAATTTATCACTGGATCTTGAAATCGAATCTCGATAATACCCTTTAAACGGCAAGAATTTTAAAGAATCAGTTACACTTTTATTATATTTAATATGAAAGTACAGAACAAAACTGGCTCACAATGCTCTTTTTTAATTTTTGCTTACTAACATCTAAGCCTTCAACAACAATTCACTGCATCAGTTTAACGATGGTTTGAAAAACCATAGTTAGGACAACTTTACTACCCGAGGTAATGACTAGATCAATAGTCAAAAAAGGGTAAAGTAGAGTACTTTCATTTCTTTTTGCCTGTTATTCGAAGAATATCATGTCCGTTTAGCATGAAAGTGCTTTCAAGTACTTTCATATTTTTGTGCCTGCAATTTAGAATAATTTCATGTGCGTTTTATTCAAATTATTATTTCTCTAAACACCATCCATATTTCATTAGGCATTTTTCTATAATTGTTACCAGATAGATTCCGAAATCCCCTGGTTGGAATGACAACTGGAGTAAACTTCTCCAGAGTCTGATTATTGTTTCCTTCTTACTTTTTCTGCTGACTTTATTAAAGGAAATTAGCCTTGACAACTTGCTTATAATCCTTGTATATGGTTTGCAATGTTGATTGCGAAGTAAAGAAACACTTTCTTCAAGCTTGAATATCAATTTTCATACAAAGTAATCTGTAGAGTAAGCTTGATTTTTTTCAGCTTCAAGGACGTTAAATCGAGTATGAACGGAATAAATATATTATTGAATGGTGTATTATAGGTTAATATATAATAAAGCAGGTCATTTTAATGACCATATATTCGAGGCTTTGTAATATTTTCCTACATATAAGTCTCCCCAGGCAATCAATAATCTAAAAATTACCAGAGGAGGAAAAAGTAATGGCTCTTGACCTAGGAGTTTTAATTGGATTTCTTGTGATATTCCTGGCCGTATTGCTAGGGCCTTTTAAAATACATGTTATTGAAGAGAATCTGGAAGTATTTCTTTTCATATGCGGAGTGCTTGCAATGTCCCTATCAGGTTTTGCTAAGATTCCGGGTGTAGAGACGGGATGGAATTTGAAGATAATCGAAGAGGCAGTAACTGCACCGCTGCATGTTGGGGATATATTCGGCATTCCAATAGGCATATTCCAGATAGTGCTTGTCGTCGGCTTGATTATTTATAAATGGCATGCCCCGATTCACAAGGCAATCAGAAAGTTGACTGACATGCTTTCAGTCAGGATTCTGGCCTTTATTCTGATTGTCGTCCTTGGATTTACTTCAAGCGTGATGTCAGCTATTCTTGCAGCAATTATTCTCGTTGAGGTGGTTAATGCGATGCCTCTCTCACGAAAATCCAAGATAGACCTGACAATTATTGCATGTTTTTCAATTGGACTTGGAGCTGCGCTTACTCCCCTTGGTGAACCTCTTTCGACAGTCGCGGTCTCAAAATTATCCGGTGCACCTTACCATGCCGATTTCACGTTCTTATTTAATATGCTAGGAAAATATATAATTCCAGGTATCCTTGCTTATGGTATCGTTGGAATGTTTTTTCTTGGAAAAGCCGATACAAAAGAGCATGAAATGGAAGTTGCAGACTATAACGAGACTGTAAAAGATGTTGTAATGAGGGCTGTCAAGGTTTATGTGTTTATTGCAGCACTCGTATTGCTCGGAGAAGGGTTCAAACCTATCATTTTCGAGTACTTTATTCAGGTTCCGTCTATGGCTCTCTACTGGATTAACATGGTTTCTGCTGTCCTTGATAATGCCACTCTCGCAGCTGCTGAGATAGGGCCTGTCCTCAGCGAATTCCAGATAAAAAGTGTACTAATGGGACTTTTAATATCAGGTGGAATGTTGATCCCAGGAAATATCCCGAATATCATCTCTGCGAGCAAATTGGGTATAACCAGTAAGGAATGGGCAAGGCTTGGATTACCTCTTGGACTTGTCTCGATGATCGTATATTTCATTTTGCTGTTCGTACTCGGTATTTGATAGTAAAATGTTCGCGTTTAACCGACAGTTTTACCTGGTACAGCAGTTTAACTTAGTCACAGTCTCAAACGAATAAAAAAAACCTTAAGGACGTACTAAGAGATTTATTTAAGCCGAATCTAAAAAATAAACCTGAAATGTAACTTAAATCACGAAGTGGAGAGCAAAATCACTAAGATTTCAGCACTCTTTAGAACAACACAACTCTAAAATATGTGATTATTCAAATATTCACATACTTATTCCAGTATGCATGGATTAACTTATTCCAGTATACATGGATTATGTGTTATCTCTAAAAGTAACTAAATTTTTATAGTCAGTAAACTTTACATTGAATTTGAAGAAAATACTTTTTGCTCTTCACTATTTTAATTAAATAACTCAAGATTATGGTTAATTTTGTTTATTATGTTTTGTCGAAATTGAATTCTATTGTTTTTCTGTTTCTTTTTACGTTATTAACTCAATTTGAAGAGGATACACTCGTACTACTTTTTTCGATTCCTCAAATAAACAAGTTTTTATTTATGTTAAGTTACTTCCTTCAATCAGGACTTTAATTCTATCTAGTGTATTCTAATATATTTATTCTGGAAATTACCATCTGGAGTTTACTTATTAAGTTAGGAGGAAAACAATGCGAAGGGATTATATAGACACGGGCTACAGCCCAAAAGATACCGATTTTATCTGTGAATTCCATATCGAACCGTCAGCAGGAGTGAATTTTGAAGAAGCTGCAACTCATATGGCAGGGGAAAGCTCCATAGATTCCTGGACTGAAATTGCCACGCTTAGTCCCGAACTTGCAGCCAGGCTAAAGCCACATGTTTTTTACGTGGACGAGGACGCACAGACTGTAAGGGTAGCTTATTCGGAAGAGCTCTTTGAACTTTATTCGGTCCCGCAGGTACTCAGCGCAGTTGCAGGAAATATCTTGAGTATGAAAATTGTTGACAATCTCAGACTCCAGGATATAGCTTTCCCGAAGTCAATGCTTCGAGAATTCAAAGGTCCTGGATTCGGGTTGCCAGGAATCAGGAAACTTACAGGTGTGCAGGACAGGCCTCTCATAGGAACTATTGTCAAGCCGAAAGTTGGATTAACTTCCGAAAAACATGCTGAAGTGGCTTACAATTCCTTTGCAGGCGGTTGCGACCTTGTTAAAGATGATGAGAACCTTACGGATCAGAAATTTAACAAATTTGAAAAAAGAGCTGAACTTACCCTGAAGCTTGCAGAAAAGGCAGAATCTGAAACCGGAGAGCGTAAAATGTATCTCTGTAATATCACTGCTCCTACCTGTAAGGAAATGATCCGTCGCATGAATATCCTTAAAGACCTGGGTGCCAGCTATGCGATGATCGACATCGTACCTGTAGGTTGGACTGCACTTCAGACCCTGAGGGAAGAAGCAGGCGATGCAGGATTAGCTCTCCACGCCCACCGATGCATGCATTCAGCCTATACCCGGAACCCACGCCATGGGATAAGCATGCTTGTAGTTGCCAAGCTCTGCAGGCTGATCGGGCTTGACCAGCTTCACATAGGTACGGTTGTCGGGAAGATGCACGGAGAAAAACACGAGGTTCTGTCTCTCCGTGACGAATGTGTTCTAGATAATGTGCCTGCAGATGAAAGCCAGCACGTCCTTGCCCAGGACTGGGGAGGGTTGAAGCCCATGTTCCCAGTTGCTTCCGGAGGGCTTGCCCCTACTATGATTCCTGACCTGTACACTATCTTCGGAAGGGATGTTATTATGCAATTCGGTGGTGGTATTCACGCTCATCCAATGGGTACTGCAGCCGGAGCCACTGCTTGCAGGCAGGCACTCGAAGCATCTCTTGAAGGAGTTAGCTTGCAGGAATATGCGAAAAACCACAGAGAACTTGAAGCCGCCATCAATAAGTGGCTGAAGAAATAAGCCAGAGAACTAGCTACAGAAAATTCTAATCGAAAAGGAGTTTACCCCTGTGCAGGCAGAAAACGGAAGTAAAGTAAATACTCTGGTTTTTCGGGTTTCCGAAGAAAATTTTGATTCCGTCCTTGAAAGAGCGTCAGCGATTATCAAGCGTGGTGGGACTGTAGCTTTTCCCACTGAAACAGTCTACGGTCTTGGAGCTGACGGCTTGAACCCCGAGGCAGTCCTGAAGATTTTTGAGGCAAAAAAGCGCCCTCCGGGAAATCCCCTTAGCCTGCTTGTCCACTCAAAGGAAGATGTTGAGAGAGTGACAAAAAATATCCCGGAAAGCGCTTTCAAGCTAATGGATGCTTTCTGGCCTGGCCCTCTTACGATTATCCTGGAGAAAAACGACATTGTTCCCGACATTACTTCAGGAAAACTAAAATCAATAGGAGTCCGAATGCCTGACCACAGCGTTCCTCTGGAATTAATAAAGAGAGCAGGCACTCCTCTTGCTGCTCCCAGTGCCAACCTGTCAGGAAAGCCCAGTCCAAGCCTTGCAGCCCATGTCATCTCGGATCTTGCAGGTAGGATTGATGCAATTCTTGACGGAGGGGAGGCTGCCATAGGGCTTGAGTCAACTGTAATTGATATGACTGTTGAGCCACCTGTTGTGCTCAGGCCTGGGGCCGTAAGTCTCGAAGAGCTTGAAAGTATTATAGGAAAGGTTAGATCCGGATACAAAAGCGGTGAAGCTGGGGATAAATCGGATCTGCCGGAAAAGAAGGCAGGTCAGAAATATGGGCATTATATCCCTGATACAAAGGTTGTGCTTGTCGAAGGAGAAGGTAAATCGGTTTCGGGTCAGCTTGTCAAATTACTTGAAAGTTACATAATCGAAGGGCAGAAAGTTGGGCTTCTTCTCAGTGAGGAAACCAGTAAGGAAACTGCACCTGTCCTTGCTTTAAAAAATCTGGGCCCAGATGAGTGCTTTTTGCTGGGGTCCAGGTCAGAGCCGGACGTGGCTGCCAGGAAACTCTTTGAAGGACTCAGAACGCTTGATAAGAACGGGCTGGATGTAATCGTGGCTGATGGGTCCTTCAGCCGTTCTGGGCTTGGGGAAGCTCTCATCAACCGACTGAGGGAAGCGTCCTCAATAAAGATTGTTGCTTAAGCTCAATTACAATACAGTGTTAATCTCAATTGCAATATAGCGTTTAAGCTCGATTACGATGTAGTGTTTAATCTCAATTGTAATACAGTGTTTAATCTCAATTGTAATACAGTGTTTAATCTCAATTGTAATACAGTGTTTAATCTCAATTGTAATACAATGTTTAATCTCAATTGTGATGCAAAATTGAATATCTAGTTAGTGTTTGAGAGGGAAGAACTTTGAACGCCGAGAAAAAGGAAAATCTGGAAAAAAAGCGGGCTTACAAAAAAGTCGTAGATCAGAATAAAAAAATAAACAAGATTAATCTTGTAGTTCTGGCTGTGGGCCTACTTTTAACAGTTCTGGGCATGGAGAAAGTAGGGAGCTATCTTCTCTGGGTAGGTATTTTTGTCCTTTTTATAACTTCAATTTCAAGTATTTTCGCATCTGGATCTCTTCGCAAGCAGAGGTAATACCAATTTTTCTTTTTTAAAGGGGCTTTTTAATGGGTGAAACAATTGCAAGTAAGGAAATGCACGAATATTTTGACGAACTCGAAGCAAGGCTCAAAGAGGCTATTAAGATTGCAAATACGGCTCGAGCTCGTGGAGGTGACCCAAAGCCCGTTGTAGAAATTCCTCTTGCCAAAGATCTTGCGGATAGGGTTGAGAACCTTATAGGAGTAGAAGGAGTAGCTGCAAAGATTCGGGCGCTTGAAGAAAAAATGTCAAGAGAAGAATGTGCTCTCGAAATAGGGCGTCAGGTCGCAGAAGGAGAAGTGGGAAACTTCGCAACAAAAAAGGATGCAGTTGAAGCTGCAATCCGGGTTTCCATGGCCGTCATTACAGAAGGAGTGGTTGCGGCCCCGATTGAAGGGATTAATAAGGTCGAACTGGGAAAGAACGACGATGGTTCCGAGTATATCCGAATTTTTTATTCCGGGCCTATCCGAAGTGCAGGTGGAACAGCCCAGGCTCTTTCTGTGCTCGTTGGCGATTACGTAAGGCGTGGGATAGGAATTGACCGCTATAAGCCAAGGCCTGAGGAAGTAGAGCGTTATGTAGAAGAGGTCGTTCTTTATAAAAGAGTCGCAAGCTTGCAGTATATGCCCTCGGAAGACGAGATCCGCCTGATAGTCAAGAATTGCCCTGTCTGTATTGACGGAGACCCAACCGAAGAAGCTGAGGTTGAGGGGCATAGGGATCTCGAAAGGATTGGGACAAACCGTATCAGAGGGGGAATGTGCCTTGTACTTGCCGAAGGGCTCGCCCTTAAAGCCCCCAAAGTCAAGAAACACGTTAATAAATTGCATATGGACGGATGGGACTGGCTGGATATCCTCATAGGAGGTGCAAAAACCGGAGGCGATGAAGAAGATGAGAAGAAAAATAAGATCAAGCCGAAGGATAAGTACATAAGAGACCTGATTGCAGGCAGGCCGGTTTTCTCCCATCCTTCAAGGCCAGGAGGGTTCAGGCTCCGCTACGGGCGGTCCAGAAATACTTCTTTTGCGGCTGCCGGGATCAATCCGTCTACTATGGTTCTGCTTGATGATTTTATTACTAATGGGACTCAGCTCAAGGTTGAAAGGCCTGGAAAGGCTGCAGCTATGTCTGCTGTAGACTCAATTGAAGGGCCAACCGTGCGCCTTTATTCCGGAGACCTTGTTCGTATAGATGATATAAAGGAAGCTTATGAGCTTCGCCCGCAGGTCGAGGTAATAGTAGATATTGGAGAGATCCTGATTAATTATGGGGATTTCCTGGAAAACAACCATCCTCTCATGCCTTCGCCTTACGTTTTTGAATGGTGGCGTTACGACTATGAAGCAGCTTGTTCTGAGAAGATACCTGAAGACGAGTTGAAAGATCCTTCGTCGGTTCTGGCTCTCAGGCTTGCGGAGGAATACGATGTCCCTCTACATCCGAAGTTTACGTATTTATGGCATGACATAAATCGAACTGAATTTGAGGCTTTAAGGGAATTCGTGATCGAGAAAGGAAATTTCTCGGTTGAAGACGAAATTCTCAGGTTGCCCCTGAAAGCCTGTATGGAGAATGGTGTCAAACTCATACTTGAAAAACTCCTTGTACTTCACAGGGTAAAAGCTGGCACAATCCTGATTAAAGAAGCTCTTCCTTTTATTCTCTGTCTTGGGCTTGACTGCCATCTGAAAGAGAAAGCCCAGATGCCTGATACCGATAACATGGTAAATGCTGCGGCTCTTTTAAGTGGATTTAAAGTTCTTCCGAGGGCTCCCTCGAGAATAGGAGCAAGGATGGGAAGACCGGAAAAATCTAACCTGAGAAAGATGTCTCCTGCAGCTCAGGTTCTTTTTCCTATAGGTAATGCTGGAGGACTTACGCGGAATCTTGTAGCCGCTTCAAATTATTCGGCCTCCATGAATGGGAAAATAGGCGAAATTGAAGTGGAGATGGGAATCAGAGAGTGTCCTGCCTGTGGGAAAGAGACTTATTTCTGGCGCTGTGATTGCGGAGAGTATACCCGTCCCAAACTCTTCTGTCCTCGCTGTAAAATTGAGGTTCGAAACTCTGAGACCTGCCCTAAATGCGGTAGAAAGCTAACTTCTGTTGCAAATGTCAAACTGGATTTCCGTTCTATATACAAGCAGGCTTTTGAGAATGTAGGGGAAAGAGAGAAAATGGACCTCATTAAAGGTGTAAAACGGCTCATGAACGGGCAGATGACCCCCGAACCCCTGGAAAAGGGAATCTTGAGGGCAAAACATGATGTCTATATTTTTAAGGATGGGACTGTCCGCTATGATATGTCAGATATCCCTCTTACACATATCAGGGCTGATGAAATCGGAATAACCGCAGCTAAACTCCGGGAACTCGGTTATGTGGAAGACATTTACGGAAATCCCCTCGAAAGAGATGATCAAATCGTCTGCCTGAAGGTTCAGGATCTTGTGATTTCTTATGACGGGGGCGGGTATATGCTGCGTACCGCACAATATGTGGATGACCTGCTTGTGAAATATTATGGAGTTGAACCCTATTACAATGCCAAAACAATTCAGGATCTTGTAGGCGTACTGCTCATAGGGCTTGCTCCACATACCTCCGCAGGCGTACTGGGGCGTTTAATAGGATTTACGAGAGCTTCAGTCGGCTATGCTCATCCCTTTTTTCACGCTTCAAAACGCAGGAACTGTGATGGAGACGAAGATTGCATAATGTTACTCATGGATGGAATCCTTAATTTCTCAAGGGCTTATCTCCCAGAGAAAAGAGGTGGGAAAATGGATGCTCCTCTTGTACTTACTACGAGAATCGATCCTAAAGAAGTGGATAAGGAGGCACATAATATAGATGTGCCTGCAAGATACCCTCTGGAGTTTTACAGGGCTACTCAGGAGATCAAAAATCCTACAGAGCTTGAAGGTATTATGGATCTGGTGAGTAGTCGACTTGGAACTCCGGAACAATACGAGCATTTTATGTTCACACATGATACTTCTGATATTGCTGCAGGTCCTCTCAATTCTTCGTATAAGACTCTTGGGAGCATGATAGAAAAAATGGAGGCTCAACTTTCACTTGCTAACAAAATAAGGGCAGTAGATGCTCCTGATGTAGCTGAAAGAGTGCTCAAGTCTCATTTCCTTCCTGATCTGCTAGGAAATCTCCGTGCCTTTTCTAGGCAGCGGATGCGCTGTATAAAGTGTGGAGCAAAGTTCAGGCGCCCTCCGTTAACTGGAGTCTGCCCTAAGTGCGGAGGTAATGTAGTACTGACCGTACACGAGGGAGCTGTTCGTAAATATCTTGAAATCTCAAAAGAAATTGGGGAACGGTACGGAGTTTCTAGCTATACCCAACAGAGAATTGAACTTTTGGATAAAGATATATGTTCTCTATTCGAAAATCACAGGGTTAAACAACTGGGACTTTCAGATTTCATGTCTGGATCTGCGCGCTGAGGAGGAATGGCACGAGATATTAAAATTTAAAATAAATTATTCTGGTTGTCTGAAAGGAGGCAGGGCAGTTTGAGAGCCCTAAAACACAGAAGTATTTATTAACCAGATCTCTTATTATTAACCAGATCTCTTATTTTACTGCAAACAGTCCTATCCTCCTTTCGAAAAGAGATTCTTTTCAAGTTTTGACTGTTTCTTATAGGGAAAAATCTACTCTCTTAAAGTTTATTATTTTTCTATATATTTTTCACGTATTTATATAATTATAGGCCTATTTATATACTATCTGTTTGATTATCTGTATCTTCTACATAATCATTTTTTTAATAATTTCCACCTTTTTTTACTCAGATTAAGGCTGGGTTTGATATAACCTGGTTTATTTTATAGGTAGCCCGAGGGCATTAATCTGCCCTATAAGTTCGGTAAAGTTTTTAATTTCCAGTTCCAGAACTTCTTCTTTGTTCATGCCTATCGACATTTCGCCGTCTACGGAGAGAAGTTCCGGACCCCTGCGAATAAGCCTGTCAACTCCATCTCTTTTTAAGGCCTCTTTAACTTCCATATCATGAACAAAAGCCCTACCCGGGATAAAAACAGTCTCGCTGACTTCAGAGAGGTCCATATTTTTGATATCTTCAATAGTAATGAGGCATCCAATGTCTTTTTTTGGGGAAACAACATTCACGGAACCTCCAAGAGCTTCAAAGATTTCCCTCATTCTTGGGGCTGCTATCTGGCCTGTAATAACAGTAGCTCTTTTTGTTGTCCTTGGAAGTTTTTCGAGAGCTTCGGGTACATTCCTGATAGCAAAAGGAGAGCCAATTAAGGGATCTTCAAGCGGGGTTCCTGTGATCCTCATAGAAGGGTGCTTTGATGCAGAATTACGTACCAGCTCTGTGAATTCCTGGATGTTTTGTGGGATTATGCCCGGAATAATAGGGGAGTTATTCAGGATAAGTCCATTTTCCGTAAAGTTTGCAAATCTCATTAGAATAGCTCCTTTTATACCCATAGTTTCAAGATCATTGAGGGTTTTATCAAGGATCTCTCTGTCATTTACTCCAGGAATGATAACCATCGCTCCGTATACATCACAATGAGCACAGAAGTCCCGTAGAACCTGTATAGACGCTTCGGGTTCCGGATCTTTCATGTATTCAGCTCTTAA
Source organism: Methanosarcina sp. A14 (assembly GCF_001729375.1). NCBI lineage: Archaea > Methanobacteriati > Methanobacteriota > Methanomicrobia > Methanosarcinales > Methanosarcinaceae > Methanosarcina > Methanosarcina sp. A14. The sequence continues at coordinate 10,444 of NZ_LZPK01000384.1, forward strand.
AACCGGATCAGTCGCAAAGACGGTAAAACTTACCTCTGTGACTCCATGGTCTATATAGAAAAGAGCATCATCAGGCTTGTTGAAACCTTTTCCGCTTGTGTACCCAAGGTGTATGGGGATCTTGAACTGAGATAAAAAAGAGACAAGATCTTTCAGTTCAGGATAACAGCTTAAATCGCCTCCTCCGCTAATAGTGAATTTTTTAATCTCTCCACTTGCGAAATAGAGTTTTCTTGAAGTTTCCTCCAGTACTATCTGAAGAGGCTTGAAACCTGAATATGATTCCTTTACACTGCGTGTGCAGTAGTCACATCCCTTTTTGAAAGGGAGACAATACTTGCAGCCCAGAGGCTGAACGTCTTTAACCTTTTTGAAATAACAATATTTGCAAAAGCCTCTACAATCTACTCCTGGATTTCCGCCTACGTCGACAACTACTTCCATATTAAACTTTCGTATTACTAAGATATTACTAATTCTTTTTGGTATGACTCTCAGGTGTAAAACAACATATTCATAAATTTAATACTATTTTGTCATTTTCCTGCGCAATATTTTTATTAAGTAATTTAGTATATTTTTAACAGGCTTTAAGTACATTGAAAATTCATTTTTCGATTGATACTGTTTTCTTATATATTTCTACAAAAATAGATTACAAATTAATAAAATATATTTTAAAAAAAACACATAAATTAATTTATCGGAGAACACAAAAGATTTAAGTACCTTCTAAACGAATGAGATTTCATTGGGAATAGTGGACACTTAAAAACAAAGCGGTACTTGATTTATTGAGTGCAAAAGCACTCGAGTAGGTGACCAGTCCCAAAATGATTTTAATAAATTAAGGAGGAAATTAAAGTGTCTGACACAGTAGACATCTACGACGACAGAGGAAAACTGCTCGAGAGCAATGTCGACATTATGAGCCTTGCTCCAACAAGAAACGCAGCAATTCAATCGATCATCATGGACACTAAGAGGTCAGTTGCAGTCAACCTCGCAGGTATTCAGGGTGCACTTGCCAGTGGCAAGATGGGCGGAAAGGGCCGTCAGATCTTAGGCCGCGGACTTAACTATGACATTGTAGGCAATGCTGATGCAATTGCAGAAAATGTTAAAAAACTCGTCCAGGTCGATGAAGGCGACGATACCAATGTCATCAAAGTCAAAGGCGGAAAGAGCCTCTTGATCCAGTCCCCAAAATCCAGGATTATTGCAGGTGCCGACTTCATGTCCGCAACAACAGTTGGTGCAGCAGCAGTCACCCAGACTATTATGGACATGTTTGGAACCGATCCTTATGATGCTCCTATCGTAAAAGCAGCTGTCTGGGGAAGCTACCCACAGACAATGGATCTCATGGGCGGTCAGGTTCAGGGTATTCTCAGCATCCCTCAGAACAATGAAGGTCTTGGCTTCTCCCTCAGGAACATTATGGCCAACCACGTTGCAGCAATCTCCAACAGGAATGCAATGAACGCATCAGCTCTCTCTTCCATCTACGAGCAGTCTGGTATCTTCGAGATGGGTGGAGCAGTCGGTATGTTCGAGAGGCATCAGCTCCTCGGTCTTGCATACCAGGGTCTCAACGCCAACAATCTCTTATACGACATTGTTAAGGAAAACGGTAAGGATGGAACCATTGGAACCGTTATCGAATCCGTTGTCCGCAGGGCAATTGAAGCTGGTATTATCTCCGTTGACAAGACCGCTCCCTCTGGATACAACTTCTATAAAGCAAACGACGTCCCCAAGTGGAATGCCTGTGCAGCAGTCGGTACCCTTGCAGCCACTCTCGTGAACTGTGGTGCAGGCCGTGCAGCTCAGAACGTTTCCTCAACACTTCTCTACTTCAATGATATCCTTGAGAAGGAAACTGGTCTCCCAGGATGTGACTACGGTAAAGTAGAAGGTACCGCGGTAGGGTTCTCATTCTTCAGCCACTCCATCTATGGTGGCGGTGGGCCTGGTGTCTTCAACGGTAACCACGTCGTTACCAGACACTCCAGAGGATTCGCAATCCCCTGTGTATGCGCAGCAGTCGCTCTTGATGCAGGTACCCAGATGTTCTCAATCGAATCAACATCCGGCCTGATAGGTGACGTGTTTGGTGCAATACCAGAATTCCGCGAGCCGATTAAGGCAGTTGCAGGAGTGCTCTAAGCATATAACTCAAAAGGTCTAAAGATGTCAGACTCTGCTTCAAATACGGAAGATTCTATTCAAATCGAAATTTTTCCCAGTAGAATCCTGTCCCCTGAAACGGCTCAGAAGCTCATGGGCGAAATCTACAAGGTGGACGGGGTAATCCGCGTCATGGTGCAGGGCAACAGGCTGCCTGATAGGGTGTCTGCCGGCCCCGGTACTGGGGAAAAAGTGGAACATCCACTGAGAAAACCTATTCAGATTGGAGATCAGGTTATCGAATTGAAGGTCTGTGTGGGCAGGATCAGGGTTGAACTTTCAAACGCCGAAGCTAAAGAACAGATCAGGGAAGTTTGCGAAAAATTGCTTCCATTTCCCTTTGAATTCAGGGAAGGGCATTTCCTCAGGAAAAAGCCTACTGTAACTGACTATGCTAAACTTGGTCCTGAAACAGATCCTCGGTTGCTTGGTATGGTAGATCCTAAAGCCAAGACAGACCAGCTCATCTTTATCGAGAAACAAGGTGAACAAGAAGAGACAAAGGACAAAGATGAGTGAAAACGTATGATGATTGATCGGGAAACGCAGGTAGTTGATTGCCGATGCGGTGCAGGACTTGGTAAAGGAGGAGGGCTTGCCCAGCGAGGTACTCTTTCGGAAGCCGGCCGTGCTGAGGTAGTAGCTATTGCCATGAGTCCCGGCCAGAGACATATTACAAGGCCGGTATGTGAGATCACATACGGCATGAGGAAAGAAAACATTCAGGTCAGTGTGCTGGTACTATACTCTGGTTCCGGAATTCCTGAATCAGGTATGAGAACCGGGTCTTTTGTACTGAGTCCGGTAGAAGTAGCACAGATTGAAATGCACAAGCTGGCCGTGATTCACCTCGGAAATATCAAGGATCATGTGGTTAGAAAGACCAGGGAAATCCTGAGCCAGGCTAATATTCCGGCGATTGTAGTCAGCCAGATCCCGGTAGATTTTGAGGATTTTGCAGAGGCAGGGATAAAGACGAGATTGGTAATGCCAAGGGATGAAAATATTCGTACAAAAGGAATTGTGATGAATATGGTGAGTGGAGTTACACGCGGTGATTCCTGTCCCAGGGACAAACTAAATCTTATCATTAAATACGTCAAGACTACATTAGACCAGTTAGAAGATCATAAAGGAGTTGCATGAGATGGCTTACGAAAGACAATTTTATCCAGGCGCAACATCAGTTGCCGCTAACAGAAGAAAACACATGTCTGGAAAACTTGAGAAACTCAGGGAAATTTCAGACGAAGACTTAACCGCAGTTCTCGGGCACCGTGCCCCAGGAAGCGACTATCCAAGCACCCACCCACCACTTGCAGAGATGGGAGAGCCTGCATGTTCGACCCGTGAAAACGTTGTACCTACACCCGGTGCAGCAGCAGGAGACAGAGTAAGGTACATTCAGTTTGCTGACTCAATGTACAACGCGCCTGCAACCCCATATTTCAGATCCTATTTTGCAGCAATCAACTTCAGAGGTGTAGACCCAGGTACCCTTTCAGGCCGTCAGATCGTTGAAGCCCGTGAAAGGGATATGGAACAGTGCGCAAAGGTTCAGATGGAAACCGAAATCACTGACCATGCACTCGCAGGTGTGCGTGGTGCAACTGTGCACGGTCACTCTGTCCGTCTCCAGGAAGACGGTGTAATGTTCGACATGCTCGACAGGAGAAGACTTGAAAACGGTACTATCATAATGGACAAGGATCAGGTTGCAATCCCACTCGACAGGAAAGTAGATCTCGGCAAGCCAATGTCCAGTGAAGAAGCTGCAAAGAGGACTACCATTTACCGTGTGGACAACGTAGCCTTCAGAGACGACAAAGAAGTCGTTGAATGGGTACACAGGATATTCGATCAGAGGACAAAATTCGGTTTCCAGCCAAAATGAGGTGACCACAATGGCAGCAGACATTTTCTCAAAATTTAAAAAGGATATGGAAGTCAAGTTCGCACAGGAATTTGGTGCAAACAAGCAGACTGGTGGTGACATCACCGGCAAGACTGAAAAGTTCCTGAGGTTAGGCCCTGAGCAGGACCCCAGAAAGGTCGAAATGATTAAAGCCGGTAAGGAAATTGCTGAGAAGAGAGGTATTTCATTCTACAACCCAATGATGCACTCCGGTGCTCCTCTTGGTCAGCGTGCAATTACTCCTTACACCATCTCCGGCACTGACATTGTTGCAGAGCCTGATGACCTGCACTACGTCAACAACGCTGCAATGCAGCAGATGTGGGATGACATCAGGAGGACCTGTGTTGTCGGTCTTGACATGGCTCACGAGACCCTTGAGAAGAGGCTGGGTAAGGAAGTCACTCCTGAAACCATCAACCACTACCTTGAAGTCCTTAACCACGCCATGCCCGGTGCAGCAGTGGTTCAGGAAATGATGGTCGAAACCCACCCTGCTCTTGTTGACGATTGTTACGTGAAAGTCTTCACAGGTGACGACGCCCTTGCAGACGAAATCGACAAGCAGTACCTTATTGACATCAACAAGGAGTTCTCAGAAGAACAGGCAGCTCAGATTAAGGCTTCCATCGGCAAGACATCCTGGCAGGCAATCCACATCCCAACAATTGTCTCCAGAACAACAGATGGTGCTCAGACCACAAGGTGGGCAGCCATGCAGATCGGTATGTCTTTCATCTCCGCATACGCAATGTGTGCTGGTGAAGCAGCCGTCGCTGACCTTTCCTTTGCTGCAAAACACGCAGCTGCTGTTTCCATGGGTGAAATGCTCCCAGCAAGGCGTGCACGTGGACCTAACGAGCCCGGTGGACTTTCCTTCGGTCACCTGTCAGATATCATCCAGACAAGCCGTGTCTCCAAAGACCCAGCAAAGATCGCTCTTGAAGTCGTCGGTGCAGGCTGTATGCTCTACGACCAGATCTGGCTCGGATCTTACATGTCCGGTGGTGTCGGATTCACACAGTATGCAACAGCTGCATACACTGATGATATCCTTGACAACAACGTGTACTACGACGTTGACTACATCAACGACAAGTACAATGGCGCTGCAAACGTCGGCAAGGACAACAAGGTAAAGGCAAGCCTCGACGTCGTAAAGGACATCGCAACCGAGTCCACACTCTACGGTATCGAGACCTACGAGAAGTTCCCAACTGCCCTTGAAGACCACTTCGGTGGATCCCAGAGAGCAACTGTGCTCGCAGCCGCAGCCGGTGTTGCCTGCTCACTTGCAACCGCAAACGCAAACGCCGGTCTATCTGGCTGGTACCTCTCCATGTACCTGCACAAGGAAGCATGGGGCAGACTCGGATTCTTCGGTTTCGACCTGCAGGATCAGTGTGGTGCCACAAATGTTCTGTCCTACCAGGGCGACGAAGGTCTCCCAGACGAACTCCGTGGTCCAAACTACCCCAACTATGCAATGAACGTCGGTCACCAGGGTGGATACGCAGGTATCGCTCAGGCAGCCCACTCAGGTCGCGGAGACGCATTCACCGTCAACCCACTCATCAAGGTCTGCTTCGCTGACGACCTCCTGCCCTTCAACTTCGCTGAGCCCAGGAGAGAGTTCGGCCGCGGTGCCATGAGAGAGTTCGTGCCTGCTGGTGAGAGATCCCTCGTCATTCCAGCAAAGTAAACTCAATAAATGAACATACTAAAACAGAGTAGGCCAGAAGGTCTACTTTTTGTCTTTTTTTCTATACTGGTTTTTCTTTACTGTTTTTCCGGAATTATGATTTCTTGAGGAAAAAAGGTCTTTTTCATTGTTTTACTGATATAATGGATATTCCGGCTAAAAAAAGGGATTGTCAGCTACGAGGGTTACAAATTCAAGCATTGGATAATGGTTTCCACCTTTTATTGATAGGGCTATCAAACAATATTTCTACCGTTATAAGCTCATATAATTCTCCCTCAAACCACAACAACTTTTTTGCCTAATTTTTCTCCAGCTTCAACAAATTCTATTGTATCCACACCAGGAAATGTGTCTATAATACAAATATCAAATTTTTCATCTAAATAATTCGTTAATTCTCTTACATCCATATTATAAACTTCAAATTTGTCTCCAGATGCTATTAATCCTTTTTCACTACCTGAAAATTTGACTGGAAACCCATTAGCTTCTAAATTAATCAAAGTAATTTCTATTGCAGGGCTCCATATGTCATTGAAAACAACTTTTTGCGCGTTGGCTTTAAGGCATGCGATTCCTAAAGTCCCAGGGCCACATGTACAATCAAGAACAGTAGGCTTATCATAATCTTTCAAAGCTTTTTCAAGTATCTCTATTTTGGGCGATTTTACCTGTGGGAACTCTATGTGAATTTCACGCTGATATTTGTATATTCCTAAAGCACCATAAGGAGTCTGTACAATATCACATCTCAGATCGCATCCAGCAAGAAGTTCATATACATGAGGATTTGAATCCGAATCTTTTATACCCACAGTTTTTCTTATATCTCCCTTTAAAACTCCTCTAACTTCCCTAACTTCCGTTATAATTCTTTCAGCACATTTTTTATCCACTTTATCAGATAATATTACTAAAGAACCCTTAGGTAAATAGGGAACAGAATCAGTTAGATAACCAGGAGTCACAAGAGGTATACATGAGTTCCTTAAATTAGCTTTTTTGTCTTTTATTCCTTCATTGATCATTATTTTTAGCACGTGAGACATTACAATATCAAGATGCCTCTTACCGCATTTACAACTTCCAAAATCGTTATCTATTTCATCTAAGTTAATTTGTTCTGCTAGAGGAGAGAATTTCTTTATTTTTTCTGTTTTGCAATCTTTGCATGGTTTATAGAATAACTCAATGTCTTTTAGCGCTTCCGAAATAGGCCTTATGCAAGTATCTCCACACCTACACCTCATTTCCATATACTCAAATATGGAATATTTTGTATAAGTACTATGTCATTTCTTATCATTCCTGGGTTTCACTTTGGATTCACTTAGGAAGAAACTGATTTTTTGACCTATTGGAGGTCAATCAAAAAGAAAATATCAAAACATATTAAAACACATTAAAACACATTAAAATACATTAAAACATATTAAAACATATTAAAAAATATCAATAATTATTAAAAAGAATGTATTAAAAAGAAAACGTTAATAAGAATATATTAACAAGAAAACATTTAAATTCTGAGGATACCTTTTACTATCAGTTATCAAACTTATATTAAATCTGCATCTGGTCTTCATCTAATCTTCTTCTAATCTTCTTCTAATCTTCTTCTAATCTGCACTTAGAAATCTTTATTGTATTTTCAATTTATTCTTCCGAAATATCCTCAATTTTTGCTCCAAGGCTGCGCATATCTTTAAAGAAGTCCGGGTAAGAAATCGATACAGCTTCTGTTGTGTCAACTGTTGTATTTCCTGCAAACATTCCTGCTATTGAAAGAGCCATAACTATTCTATGGTCATCCCAGCCATGCACTGATGCTCCATGCAGTTTTCCGCCGGTAATGGTCAGACTATCTCTTTCTTCTTTTAGGTCTACCCCAAGCTTCGGAAGTTCGGTTGCAAGGGCTTGCAAGCGGTCCGTTTCCTTATATCTGACATGCTCGGCATTTACAATCCTGCTAGTCCCTTCAGCAACTGCGGCCAGGACAGCAACGGTAGGGACAAGGTCAGGGGTTGCCCCGGCGTCAAAAGTTGTAGCTTTTAATTGTCTTCCTCCCCTGACGGTCACATTGCCTGCTTTTTTATCCCAGGTAATATCTGCTCCCATCTGTCTCAGGATTTCAATGATTACCTTATCTCCCTGTTTTGAAGGAAAGAGGTTTTTGACTGTAACCTCAGATCCGCTTATCATAGCTGCGGCTGCAAGGAGGTAGGATGCAGAGGAAAAGTCTCCGGGAACAGTATAATCTTTGAAATCATACTTCTGTTTTCCCGGGATTATGAATCTGGTACCATTACTGTCATCTACATGAACTTTAATGCCTGCAAGTTCAAGCATTTCAAGGGTTACGTCCACATAAGGTCGTGACTTAAGTTTTCCTGTAATAGAAAGGGTGGTACTGTTTTCGGCAAGCGGGCAGGTTATTAAAAGAGCCGAGATAAACTGAGAACTGATAGAACCGTCAATACTCACATCTTGTCCTTTAAGTCCGCCTTTAACGACAAGTGGAGCTCTCTCGTTTCCTCGAGTGGAGCAGGCTTTTACTCCCAATTGATTGAGAACTTCAAGAAGAGGCCCGTTTGGCCGGGTACGAAGGGAGGTGTCTCCGGTAAGCACTGTAATCCCATCAGTAAGTGCTGCTACTGCAGTCATAAATCGAAGAGTTGTCCCCGAATTTGCAGCATCAATTATGTCATCAGGGACATTTGGTTTTCCATTAATTCCGTGAATAATAAGCCTGTCTTCGTTCCTCTCAACCGAGGCCCCAAACATCTCGGAAGCCCGGACCGTGGCAAGAGTATCAGCTGAAATCAGGGGACGCCTGACGGTTGATTCTTTTGAAAGAGCTGCCAGAGTTACAGCTCTGTGAGTGTAACTTTTTGAAGGTGGAGCAAAGACTTTCCCTTTGATCGAGGATTTGTCAATAGAAACACGCATGTGTACCAGATCTCTTCTGTTTCTTATTGGATTTTTCATGAGATTCAGGTGCTTACTTCTAGCTTCTGAATAACTTTTTTACAACGCTGCTAATAACAACAAAATTGAATATTTCGAGTATGATTCATAACTTAGTTTAAAACTTAGTTTAAAACTCATTTTAGAACTCATTTTAGAACTTAGAACTTAGTTTAAAACTCATTTTAGAACTTAGAACTTAGTTTAGAACTTAGAACTTAGTTTAGAACTTAGTTTAAAACTCAGTTCACCCCTTTTACGATGTTCTCTACCATATCCCAGTCGTGCTCATAGATATGTGCTGAGATACTGATAGTTGTGATTGTTCCGGGTTCTGTTCCCACCCTATCAGCCACATACTTTAGGAGTTTCGAGAGCCCATAGAGGTTTGCCGGATAGGCTCCCCCAAAGTCGTGGCTTCTGAAGAGAGTTGTGAGGTGTATCTCTCCATCTCTTATTTTAAAGTCGTCGAGCATCATACAGGGGACTTCATTAACTTTTGTATCTACCGGAGGAATCCAGGTAACTGCGATTGCTCGTCTGGAAGTAGGATTTTTCTGCAGCTTTTCGATCACATAATCTATCTGATCTACCTTTCCATTCCAGTCCCGAAGGCGCTGCCCGTATGTGTATTCAAAGTCCTGTGTATTTTCCCCTGAGATCAGTTGTTTTGCATACTCTTCAAGTCTTTCTTCATTCCAGGCAGTCTCATGCGGGATTCTGTCAGTGTAGGGATTTTCAATTATGATCATCAAGTCCATAAATTCCCTGATCTGGCTTCCTCTTTCATCCGTAATAACCTGTCCGTGATTTTGGATAATGTTAAGCCCGCGATACCATGCATCAGAGATCGTTTTTGCCCTGACAATTCTGCCAATTTCAAATCTGTCTTCCATTGAAAATTCCCCGATAAAATCAAGATAGGGTATGCACAATTGATATCCTGATCCGAAATATCTCAAATCCGGCACTTTGACCAATGTCTCTAATTTTTGGGATTTTTCGGATACATTTTCCCATAGCTAAATATGGTACAATATTCTACATAGGTAGTTATTTATTCTTTTTTCTTTACTCACCACTTTCTTTTATAAGTTCTTTCTCTAAAATATAACTTAAAATCTCACTATGTATATTGATAGCATATATCATGCACGATTTAAAAAAATATCGGGCAAAAAAAGGATATGAAAATTCCGGACAAAAAATACGGAAAAGAGATCAAATAAAATTTAAAGAAAAATAAGCAGTTGGATATAAACTGAATTAAAATCCGGATAAAACAATCTCTGAATAAATGGATCAAAATTAAACACTTGGAAAACTAAAAAAATCCTGGATAAAAGAATTAAAAATAAAGGTCTGAGAAATATTCTCAGACCCTCATTGCCCTAAGGCGCCTTACCCTTTCATCGGTTGCTGGGTGAGTGCTAAAGAGAGACTGGATTGCTCCTCCTTTTAATGGATTAACAATAAACATGTGGGCGCTGCTTTCCTTTGCCTGCACGTCTGAAACTCTCGGACTGTAGTGAGAGTTCCCATATTCGAGTTTTTCAAGGGCACTGGCAAGAGCCCAGGGTTTTCTGGATATGCTGGCTCCTTCTGCATCAGCTGCATATTCTCTTGACCTTGAGATTGCAAGCTGAATCAAAGTTGCAGCGATAGGCGCTAGAATTGCCATCGCGATGAGGCCTATGATTCCTCCATTATCATCATCTCTACTGCCGCCGAAGCCGCTGAAAATTGCAGCCCATTGTGCCCAGTGAGCAAGCATTGTGATAACACCTGCAAGGGTTGCAGCTATGGCACTTATCAGGGTGTCTCTGTTCTTCACATGTGCAAGCTCGTGTGCCAGCACGCCTTCCATTTCTTCATAAGATAGTAGCTGAAGTATTCCTGTTGTAGCAGCCACAGCCGCATGCTCTGGGTTTCTTCCGGTTGCAAAGGCATTTGGCATTCCGGATTCTACGATATACACTTTGGGCTTTGGGATTCCTGCTTTCATAGCCAGTCCATCGACGATCCTGTGCAGGTTCGGAGCTTCCGCAGGTGAAACTTCCTTTGCCCTGTACATTTTGAGTACTATTTTGTCGCTGTACCAGTAACTTCCAAGATTCATAATTATTGCAAACAGGAACGCAATAATCATTCCGCCCGTACCCCAGTGGCTTCCTATCAGAACCATGAGGCCTGTAAGGGTGGCAAGCAAAATTGTAGTTTTAAGCATGTTCTTCATGACTTATCACACGACGTCCTCCCAGGCTAATGTCTGGGTTTTCGGTCTTTGATTCTAATTTCTAAACTTATTTTTATAAATTAAGCAGATTAGAATCGGTTTTATATCACCTGAATATAGATATATATCTTTTCTCCTGCAAGCGCAGGTTAATACATTTGTGTTATTTCGATTTCCTTATTTATCCTAAATCAATTTAAAATTCTCTTAAAAGGCAACTTTATTCTCAAATTGGGAAATCTCATTCAAAAAATTATATTTTCTTCTGGAATCTCCCCCATCAAAGTTTACATTAATAACTAGTATCTCTTTTTTGATATATTTACATTTGCATGTTTCACTCTTTTAGTTCGATTTCTAACTATTATTGTGGCTTCAAGTATATGTATTTATTGAATAACTGGTTCCAAAACTCAAAATTACTTATTTGAATCCCATATTCCGAATAATCAATTGTTTTTTGATCACAAAAATAGTTTTGAAACTTTACTAATTTGAGGTAAAATTAGTTTTGGGATGGACTTATTCAGTAACCAAATAAAAAAATAAAAATATAGTTACTTTAATCCATTGTCAAAATAATCAGTGTCAATCTTTTTAACATCGTAAGACTTTACTTTTGAAACTCCCACATCATACTCAATCATTAGTCTTGCAAGTGTTTCTCCATTAATCAACACAATGTTCCCTGTGAAATTGGCATATTCAATAGCTTCTCTTGAAAAAGTAGAGGTTGTTATAAAGACTCCTTTCTTTGCTTTCTTTCCTATCAGAGCACCTGCAAATTTCTGGATTTCAGGTCTTGGGACGGTACCTTCCCAGCGTTTTGCCTGAATATAAATTACATCAAGTCCAAGCCTATCTTCCTTTATGATTCCATCGATCCCACCATCGTGACTTCTACCAACTGCTTTTCCTGCATCTGCTCTTGAGCCTCCATATCCCATTTTTGTCAAAATATCAACAACAAGTGATTCAAAGAAGCTGGCTGAACATTTTTTTATGATAGAGATAACTTCTGAAACGAGTTCGTTGTGCAGCTCCTGATATGCTATTTCAAGGAACTCTTCAGGATCCAGGTCTTTTTTCCTTTCTATTTTTGGAATTTCTGATTTATCGATTAAAGTAGGCTTGTCTCTGTTATAAAAAGCATTAAATTCTTTGTATTGTTTCAAAAAATTAACATCAATAGATGCAGGATTTTCTTTAAGGACATACAGGCCTCTCTGGGTAATGGAAAAATATCCTTTTCTTCCAGAATCAAGCAAGCCAGCTTTTTTCAGGTAAGTACATGCCCATCCAATTCGGTTATTAAATACAGCTTGCTGGCCACTTGGCAAAAGTTCTCTTCTTTCTTCTTCGCTTAATCTTAACTCTTCTGCAAGATGCTCAATAGCATTGCGAATTTTATGCTCTTCTCCATCTCCTGCATATTTAAGCAAAGGAAGCATTAAGGATTGATAATCTGGAACTGCCATTAGATCACTCAAAAAATATGTTAGTCCTACTTAGAACTTTGAGTATGTGTCTTTTTATAGTTTATCATTTTGTATCTTTTCACGTAATCTTGATTCTATTTCAAAAATTACTCTTCCACAAAAGGTTGCTTTCCAGTAAACATCGTAAAATCCAAACCTTTATACCTTTTCCTTTCCCAAAAACTTCTCATGTCCTCTTCAGGCATTTCTCTTCCTCTCAAAACGGAACATTCTATTAAAGACCGTCTCTACTGGAATTTCTTAAACGTGATACCTTTCCTGATCGGTTCAATCGCAATCATTAGGGATTCGATTAAATGGGTAGCGGTTTACATAGGAATAGCCCTTTTTTTCTTCCTGGTTATCGAATTCAGGTTCGCATGTACTCATTGTTTTTACTATATCCAGAGCAAAGGCTGGGTAAAGTGCATGATGCTTTCTGGAGTACCAAAAATTTTTAAAGATCGTCCCGGACCTCTCAGTCTTTTTGAAAAGATTATTACTGTTCTTGGGGCTTTGCCCGTATTCCTTTTTCCGGTTTACTGGCTTATCAGTGACCATCTACTTCTAGGAGCTTATATTGTTGCATGGGTACTGTTCTTTCTGACAGCCCATCGATATGAGTGTGTAAAGTGTATTAACTTTGAGTGTCCTATGAATCGGGTGCCAGCAAAAATACAAAAAAATTTTAAAAATAGAGGTAATCTCTCAGATAACTTTGATCTTTCTGGAAATGAATTTCGGATATCAGGCTCAAACAGATATTCTTCACTTAAAATACAACATGAATTTAAGGACTTTCTCTACTGGTACTTCGTAACCTTATTTCTTCTATTTTTGGCGGGACTTGCAATTGGTATTTACTCAACAGGGTGGGTACTTGCCTATATTTTCTTAGTTTTCTTTCATTTTTATGTCTTGGAACAGCGTTTTTTCTGCACCCATTGCCCTTACTATGTAATGAGTGAAAAAAAAGTGAGATGCATGATGAATTGGGGTTGGCCGAAGCATTTCAGATCCAGGCCGTATCCTCCGGGAAAATTCGATCTTGCCGTTACTATTCTTGGGTTTCTGGTTGTGCTTCTCTTTCCTGTTCCCTGGCTTTTGAAAGAACCGTTTCTATTGGGTGCTTACCTTGTTTCTATTTCGATTTTCTTGTTAACGATATGGAGGTATGAGTGTTGCCGTTGTATCTATTTTGGATGTCCTTTTAACAGAGTTTCGGCTGAAGTGAAGAATGAGTTTGAGAGGAAAAAGAGAGTTGACTGCGAGTTTGGAGAAGATTAAACTGTAAGGTTGAGGCAGGTTAGAATAGAATTTAGGATTAAACAACTCTTCACTGTTTTTTATGGATTGAAAATAATTGCTTAGTTAGAAGGTATTCAGACCAGATAGTAAAATATCAAGCTTGAATGTGATTTTCAGCAACAACTGGTTATATATTTGATATATGTGACTTCAACATTTTGGAACTAAATGTAAGTTACCCACTCGAAGTAGCGAAGAACCAATTTTGTTCTGAAAAACGGTTAAAAAATTTTTGGTTAAATGAAGTTTGACTGGAAATGAAAGTGTTTTTCTTGTTGGTTTTGGTGTCTTTCTCAAGGATTGGAGATATATGTTATCTAACAGGCTATTAACTTTTCTAAACTAATTTTACTTCATGTAACAGAAACTTATTTATATTACAACACGGTAATCTATTTCCGTAGTTTATGTCTCAAATAATGGACTACAACCAAACAAAAGGAGTTTCAGAAATGAAAGACGCAACCCAGGAGACTTCTCTCAAACCCGTTTTGCATGGGTTTTTGTTAAGCAACGGCATGTTTATCACTCCAGCGGAAATGGAAATTATGGAAAGCCTCGGGGTTGTCCGATCAACAAAAATCTGAATTCTAGAAATAAACCGGAAAAAGACACGTGGTTGGGCAGGCCAAAAAACTTTTCGGAAACAATCTGTAATAATACCTTAAAAAGTTTTGATCCCTTTATTAACCCTATAAAAGTCTCGATCTGTTAGATCATGAAAAAATTCAAAAAAAGCCTCCAGTAGAACACCCTTTAAAAACCAAACAAAAACGACTCCCATAAATCAGCAAAACCTCCAATCCCTGTACAAATCTGTAAAAAGCCGGAGAAGTTCTAACTAATATTGATTTCCTCCATAAGCTAATTTACTTAAAAAACGAGGATGCTTAGTCAACGAGACCAGAAAAACAGATTGAATAATTTACTGATATATCCGATTTGCCTGTTCTCTTCTGTCTTTTCCGGTTGAAATTTCCCACTGTTTCTTTCTAGTAATCTCTCTTAGCAATCTTCATTAACAGTCCTTCTTTAGCAGTCTTTCTTTAACAGTCCTTCTTTAACATTCTTTCATATACTTCGCCTGTAAAGCCTTATTTGGTTTCTTTTCAGGTTTCTTTCAGCTTGTACTGGAACTCCATCTAACTATGAAATGGAGTAACTTTATGAAGTAAAATAACTTATACTTCGTGCAATGAAAGAGTGACAACCATGAAAGCTGCCTGTATCCAGATGAATATCTCCCTTTGCTCAAAAAAGGAAAATCTTGAGCGTGCCCTCTCCCTGGCAGAAGAAGCGGTTTCGAAAGAAGCTGAATTACTTGCATTTCCGGAAGTTTTCTCTACTGGTTTCTGTTATGACCACATAGCTGAAGTAGCTGAAACTGCTTCAGGTCCTACCATTGGAGCCTTATGTGATTTTTCAAAGGAATACGAATGTATCCTTGCAGGCTCGATGATAGAACAAAGAGTAGGTGCAGAATTCAACAGTGAAATGAACATCCCTCCTCAGTTCAACCTGGGGTTCTGCATTGAGTCCGGAAAGCTAGTTGGTATCCACCGAAAAACTCAGCTTTACGGTCTTGAGAAAGAATATTTTGCACTTGGAGAAGATATACATCCTATTCGGCTGAAAAAGTATGACCTCTCCATGGGGCTTATGGTATGTAACGAAATCCGGTATCCGGAAGTTTCCCGGAAACTTGCTCTCGAAGGAGCAGATCTTCTGGTTTCGGCTTCAGATATGCCTGATTTTTATATCTATCCATGGCGTATTATGTCCCTTTCTCGAGCAATTGAAAACCAACTGCCACATATCGCCTGTAACAGAGCGGGAAACGATAGGTTCTCAACTTATCCTGGCAGATCTTTTATTGCCGACGGATGGGGTCGTATTCTGGCAGAAGCCGGAAGTGAAGAGTGTGCTCTAATAGGGGAAATTGATCTTGAAAAGATAAAAGAGATCAGGCAAACTGGTTCCATCATCGAAGATCGGAGGCCTGAGATTTATTAATTCAGGATTGAGTTAATACGCATTTAGAAAAGAACCCATTTTAAAGAATATATTGGAATTAAGAGTTAGAATCTTAGAA
>NZ_LZPK01000385.1:0-11754 GCF_001729375.1 Methanosarcina sp. A14
TCTTAGTAACCTTTTCTTAGCAACCTTTTCTTAGTAATCCTTTCTCAGTAACCCTTTCTTAGTAATCCTTTCTTAATTCCCTGCTTATTGGAATCTGTGGCTTTCATGTTTCTCTCCTGTAAATTTGATTAATCTCACAAATCCACTTCTGCCCTCAGAATCCATTTCCATTTCTACAAAATAAATATAATCCGAGATTTCAGACAAACCTCCTGCTCCGCTGCTGCCTACTATCAGTGAATAGACCTTTGCGTTATACTTCTTTTTTGCTTCCTCCCAGCGGGCCAGTACCAGTTCGTCAGAAACTTCTGATTTGCCATCGGTTATAAAGAGCAGGTCTGCACCCTGAAAATCCTTTTCTTTCAGAGACTTAAGGCCTGAGGCAAGGGCGGTATTGAAGTCAGTCCCTCCGCCGAAGGTATAGAGAAGGAAATTAAGGAATTTTTCGGACATTTTTTTCCTGCTGCTAAGTTCGATTTCCAGGTGCTGGTTTGTCGAGGCAAAAAGGATAACTTTCATGTCCCTCTGCTGGGAAAGCATCAGTTTTGCCATAGCCAGCACCGCAGATTTAGCTAAAGTTTGGGGAGCTCCGTGCATTGACCCGGAAGTGTCCACAAGCACTATCATCGGGCCTCTGGGTTTTATGCGTGGAGGGCCTGTGTAATGCTTTCCAAGGAGCTGGTAGCTCAGGAGCTTTCCTTCAAGCATGTCTGCATAGAACTTCTTTTTCAGAGAAGGATTCAGGAGTTTTGCGGCTTCCATGGGCAACAGGTTATTAATGGAGTCGGAAAAACGCACAGTCTGTATCCGGTTTTTCCCGAAAGGTGAAAGGCATATATGGTCTGAGGGCGGGTCAAATTCCCGCCTGCCTATGAAATCTATAATTTTTTTCAGGTCAGGACTTTTTTCAAAAAAGGTCGAATAGTTTTTAAGCATTTTAAGCTGCACATAGAAAGGCTCTTTTTTAAGCTCTTTTACGGAATAACTCCAGTTGCGCCGGGGAAAAAGCAGAGCAAGCGTATCGAAAAGCTCCAGGTTTTCTTCCATTTCCGAAACGAATTCGTTCATTCTCCTGTATAGCCCCTCCATAACTCTTTCCAGAAACTCCTGGTACCCTCCTTTCTGCATGAATGACAGAACAACGTCGACAAGGGCAGATTCTCCGGAATTTTTCATTTCATGGTCTTTCCTCCCTGAAAATTCCGCAGGTCCCGAATTCCCCCACATAAGGAGAGTTTCTTTCAGGATTTCTTCAAATTGCCTCAGGACCTCATCCATTCCGGCATCAAGCTCCTTAAGACACTCTGTACCTGAAACACTGGTTGATTCTGAAAAGTGTCCCAGGATCTCATAAATCAAAGGCAGAAGAATTTTCAAGCCTGCAATTCCGGCTCCCCGGCTTTTTTTTGCAATTTTTCGGAGTTTAGGCCAGGGTTTTGAGTTTCTCAGGGTAAGAAGAATTGGATAAAAAGCTCCGAAAGTCTCAATAAACCTTTTAGGATCCTTAATCTCATAAGGCTGGCCAAAGAGGATCTCAAGAGTTATGATTTCGGCTATTTTTTCTCGTATTGGACGGGGAATAGTTCGAGGAAAGGCTATTGTGTTCCTGAGATCCCGTTTCAGCACGGTCGCAGTCTGATTCTGGAGTATAAGCAAATCCTGCAAGCCCTTATTTCCTGAGGCTTTATTTTCTGAAAAGGAGTAAGTTCCATATGAGGCTGCACCTGGATTATTTGGAAAATCCCCAGAGCTTTCCATATCAAAACCTCATTTAGATTATTTGATTTTAACATTTCTTTGTTTAAAGATACCTGGTTTAAAGATACCTGATTTGAAGCTACCTAGTTTAAAGATACCTGATTTGAAGCTATCTGATCCGAGCTCTTTATCTGAGTTTGAATCGAGAACCAATTCCCTTCATAAAACTGTTGACACTGTTGCCCGAATCGGATACGGAAATTTTTTCAATTTCTCTTTTTCCCGCTTCTTTTGCAGGCTGAAGTGCAGGCTTTGGTTCAGGTTTTGCTTGCCTGCTCTGAACTCCAAGCATTAACCGACTTTTCGATATAAGGTCGTTGAGCTCTGATAGTTCGGTACTTCGGGTATCGTGAAGAAGGAGAGCCTCGTTTCTGTCAAGCGTTGAGAGCCAGATATTTGCATTCATCAGGTTTTTGAGAAGTTCTCTTTCGGCTTCAAACCTGTATTTTACGCGTTCCATGCGATCGACCAGGGCTTCTAATTCGGTTTCAAAAATTTCTTTTTGAGCCTGTGACAGTGTGCTCACTTTTCCAGCGACTTCCTGGAGCGAATCAATTTTTTTCACAAGGTTGCTATAGGGATAGATCCTTGAAGAT
Organism: Methanosarcina sp. A14; assembly: GCF_001729375.1. Taxonomy (NCBI): domain Archaea; kingdom Methanobacteriati; phylum Methanobacteriota; class Methanomicrobia; order Methanosarcinales; family Methanosarcinaceae; genus Methanosarcina; species Methanosarcina sp. A14. The sequence continues at coordinate 2,355 of NZ_LZPK01000385.1, forward strand.
CCTTCAGCTTTAAGGGTATAGCTGTGATTAGGGTGGGAAATATGGTGGGTTTCGATTTCCTGCCTTAGCAGGAATTCTTCTCCGCAACTGTCGCAGATAATATTTACAGGAAGTTCATTTTTCAGAGCAATACTTACCGCAGCCTGGAGGTCTTCGGCTTCCTGGCACAGTTTTTCCGTGCTGATTCCGCCTGAAATTGCGAACTCAAAAACGGTTTTTCTTATGGTTTCTCGCTCTTCAGGCAAGTTCCAGAGCATGTGCTGAAGCAGGAGTACCATTGTCCTGTCCACGGTAGGGCATCCGCTGCTGCAGGCTGCAACCTTCAAGACCTGAATAACTTTTTTCCAACGCCGGTCCGAGATTTCAATTTCCTGAAGTTGAAGGCTTTTTCGGAGCTCAGTTATAATGACCTCAACATCAGGATCAACAGGCATGTCCTTTGCACGTGCTCGGAGTTCGTATATTGCGGAAACCCTGAGAGTTGCAGCAGGTTCGAATTCTTCAGGGCTCCTGAAAAGGAGGTCCCGGAAATTCTCATCGTCCTGAATGTAGGAGAGCCTGTACCTGAATAAAAAGCGGTCATAAAGAGCTTCAAGACTCTCATTTTCATCAGGAAGCTCATTGGATGCCCCGAAAACCGAAAGCAGAGGTACATCTACAAGCTCTCTGCCGTTATGGTATTTGTGCTCATTGAGGATCGTCAGGAGGCTGTTCAGAATCGCACTGCTCGCTTTGAAAATCTCGTCCAGCAAAGCGATATGCGCAGTTGGGAGGCAGCCATCGATTTTCCGGTGGAACTCGTCTTTTTCCAGGGCTTTTAAGGAAAGTGGGCCAAATAGCTCTTCAGGAGTGGAAAAACTTGTCAGGAGATAATTAAAGAAATTTCCTCCTTCGATTGACTGGCAGATATTTTTCGCAAGCTGAGTTTTTGCCGTTCCGGGAGGCCCCAGAAAAAGGAGGTTTTCTCCGGACAGCACGGCAAGGAGTGAGCCATTGATCTCGGCTTCTCGCTCTTTAAAATAAGCCATAAATACGGATTTGATCTCAAGAAGCTTTTCTTTCAGGAACAAACCTCCAGGTAAAGAGTATAGTGGAACAGATCAGGATAAAATCAATTTGCAGCCAGGTTTTAAGTCTTTAGTCTGATTCTATTTTAAACCTTTCAATTCTATCTGACCTTCTGAAAAATTAGTTTCTGGACATATAACTTTTTATTTTATATTTTAAAGAGTTACTGAATCCTTTTCTTCTAATTGACCTTTCGTTAACTAGTTTTTTGAGTTCAAAGGAACAGAGAATTAGATTTTTTTGCAAAACAAAGGCAACCAGTTTTTATACTTTACAATTTTTTTGTTTATGAGTGAACCGTGAAGCTTAAATAGGTTTAGAGTATTGTTGATTTATCAACTATTGATTTTTCAATTATTTAATTTTGTATAATTGAAAAATCAATATTATTATAATTCATTATATTCGGAAATTACTCCCTGAGAATATGCTTATGATTGCAAAATCAGGTGTAAAGAGGAACAGTGAATAAAATGGATGAAGTAACTCTGAAGAAAATAATTCTTCTGATGATGGAAAGAGACGCTCTTGACAATTTTATTTTTGAACAGACTTTTCAGAAGAAAATCATTAGCAAATTCAAAAATCTAAGCAAAAATCAACCCGTAGTAATCAAGATCATAGGTATGGAAGGTGAGATCATGCCCTCAACCATTGGGAGGTACACAGGTATGGATAAAAGCAGCCTCACTCGAATGGTTGATGATCTGGAGAGAAAAGGATTGGTATTTCGGAAAACTGACCCGGAAGACCGAAGGAAAGTGCTTGTTTCGCTGACGGAGAAAGGATTAGAGTGTTATAACTATTCTAATCAGATTCTCGATGAGTTGCTTAAGCTTGTAGATGAGAAGGATATAGAGGACTATGTCCAGAGTCTTGAGACAATGGTGAGGATTTTAAGAAAGGCAGTCAGCCAACAAATTCGATAAATTTAATCAGAAAATGGGTGAAAAGGAGGAGGAGGAAGTGACTCGTAAAATTATAGAAAATCTTCAAAAACTGGGGTTTACCAGAAACGAAGCTAAAATCTACGCAGTACTTGTCTGCCTTAAACAAGCGCGAGCCAGTGAAATTGCAGAAAGTTCCGGAGTCCCCAGATCTAAAGTTTATGGAACTCTCAGAGGAATGGAGAAGAAGGGATATGTCCGGATAATTGAAGGTGAACCAACACTTTTTTGCTGTGTAGAGCCTGAAGAGCTTATTTTCAGGATAAGGACGGATTTTATGCTTTCTCTAAGCGAGACTGCAAATGAACTTAACGCTTTGAGCCCTACAACTAAAGGATTTTCTGTAGGAAGTTTTCGCAAATTAAAAGTACGAGTCTAAGAAATAGAAGCCAGAAAAAGAGTGAGATTTTTAAAAAGCTATTGAGTAAGATTTTTAAAAGCTATTGAGTAAGATTTTTAAAAGTTATTAAGTAAGATTTTTAAAAGTTATTGAGTAAGATTTTTAAAAAGCTATTTAATGTAACCTCAGGTATTATTTAATTAACCTGCTTTTTAATTCTTATAATTTTACTTTGTTCTGGGCTTGTAACAAGACTTTTTATAATGTTTTTGTGCTCTGATTGTATACGTCTTATCCTGAAATATCCTGAAATAATTTAGTTTTGAAACTTTTTTCATTTTGTTATTCTTCCACAACCCAAACAATATTATTACTGTTTTAAACTTTGCCTCAGTTGGTAATCCACCTGACCTATTGCACAGCCTGAATGTTTACTTTGAACCTTCGGGGCCGGGTAAGTAACCTGAAGCAGACCTGGTTTTTTCTGAATCGCTTTGAAGCTTTTGCGAGTCTTCTTTCACATCCTTCTTCTCCAAACCGCACCGCGAAAGAACGATATCAATACTCTTTTCCAAGTCCTTTTCATCAAAAGGTTTCACAATACATCCAGACCCAGTATCCCAGATCTGTTCAAGAAGCTTACGATCCGAACAGGTAGTAAGGTAAACAACTGGAATACCGAACCTGGCAATTATCTCCTTTGATGCTTCTATACCATTCAGGTTACCTTTTAACATAATATCCATAAGCACAAGATCAGGTCGGGTCCTTTCGGCTTTGCTAATGGCTTCCTCTCCAGATGAAGCTACACCCGTAACAGCATGTCCCAGATTCTTCAGCATTATCCGTATTCCCATTGCAACGATATGCTCGTCCTCAACAACCAGAATTCTTCCTTCTACCATGTTACTGTTACACCCTTATTCAGCTTCAGAGAGCTGGATTTGAAACAGGTTTCCTACCTATTTCAGGCTTAAATCCTCCAATCTGTCAATGAAATTATCGGCCGGAACAGAAGCACTCGAACACATTCGATCTCTAAGTTATGAAAGCAATTCAAGAATTTCAATAACTGTTTGATTTAAATAACTGTTTGATTGCAATACTATGATTTCAATAACTATGATTTCATAATTATCACAAACCTTGGACCGAAGGCAAACTTCTGTATTGCTTCCGGTATTGAACCCTATATAAATTAAGATATATAACCCACCCCGTATGGCACTTACAAAAGAATAGGAACTTTAAACTGACCCTGTCAATGGCAAAGGGGAAGAACTTTGTCCGGGTGCAAGGGATATTTTGATCCTATTAAAAATTTTAATTGTACTATTAGTAAAAGTTGAGGGAGATGTTGGGAAAAAGGTGCCGGAAGAATAGGAAGGCACCTTTGTCTTTAAAGAAAAAGAGTAAACTTTGGCTGTCCGGAAGATTTCAGGATTTTTTAAATAACCTGGGAAAACAGTTTCCTGCTAGATAAATAACGAGTTTTTCCTGAGCCATCTGGCTTTCTTATTTCTTTGCTGTTGACCACTCGAGCTGTTATTTCATTCTGTTTCTGTTTCCCGAAATATCTTTCGTTCTGCTCTTTTTCGTCCTGAATCATTCCGTTTTTTCTTTTTCCTTCCTGTGCCTGTGCAGGGCTATCTCAATGCTGCTGTGCAGATCATTCTCATCAAAAGGTTTTACGATATAACCAAAAGGTTCAGTTTTTTTAGCCCTTTCAAGAATCTTATTATCAGAATAAGCAGTCAGGTAAACAACCGGGACATCAAACCTTTCCCTGATTTCACCTGCAGCTTCTACGCCGTCCATATCACCTTTTAACATGATATCCATAAGCACAACATCAGGGAAAGTACTCTCAGCCTTGCTAATGGCATCCTTTCCGGACGAGGCTACACCGGTAACCGTGTACCCCAAACTCTTTACCATTTTTTTTATTCCCATTGCAACGATATGCTCGTCTTCAACGACAAGAATTCTGCCTTCCACCTTTTTTCGTTCTTCTGCCATTATTCTTCCTTCCACCACTATCACACATTATTTATAATTCATTTTCTGAGAAAACTAATCTCGAAACTTGTTCCCCTGCATCGATCAAGTCTAATATCCCCTTCAATCTGATCTACAAGCGTTGTTACCAGCTGTAAGCCCAAGGAAGTTGTGTTCCGGAAGTCCAGATTCTCAGGGAATCCCTTGCCGTTATCTCTAACTATAAGGATCAACTTCTCATCCTTGTCCTCTGTTACGCCGTTAAGGTCAGTCTGTTCATTATTCTGCGGCCTGGATTTTGTATTTTCGGAGTTGTCAGGATCCTTATTCTGCAAGGTAGAGTTTTCTCTACTTCTGTGCAACTCAATATATATCTCTCCTTCTTTCTCTCCGGCAAAAGCATGTTTCAGAGAATTTGAGACCAGCTCATTGACAATTATTCCCAGGGGAACAGCCGTATCCATTCCAAGGAAAACCTTTTCGACATCCAACTTCAAACTCACTTTTCTGCTGTCCAAAGAGTAGGACTGGAACAGGTAATCTACAAGATTCTCAATATAATCCGCAAAGTCCACACTTACCATATCCTCGGACTGGTAAAGTTTTTCGTGGACAAGAGCCATTGATTTTACCCTGTTCTGGCTGTCCCTGAAAGCCTCGATCACATCCCTGTCCGTAAAATTTCCGGACTCAAGATATAAAAGCATAGAAATCACCTGCAAATTATTCTTAATGCGGTGATGAATTTCTTTTTTGCGGATTTCCTCCATCTGGAGAAGTGCATCTTCGGCTTTCTTATGCTCGGTTATGTCCAGAATAATGCCCTGAAGATGGACGTCGCCGTCCTCGCTGCGCTGGATAAATGTCCTTTCGTCAACCCAGCGGGCCTCCCCGGATTTTGTGAGAATCCTATATTCTGAGGTATAGTCCGCGCAGCCGGCTTCAACGTTCATTTCAAGTTCGTCGGTCATCTTTTTCAAGTCTTCGGGATGCACAATATCCCCATAAAGAAGCCTGTTCGAGGTGAAATCCTCTACCTCATAACCCAGCCTGGTAATATTTTCCGAAACAAACTCTGCAGGCCACTTGGGTTCATACTTCCACAGAAACACAATTACAGGACTTGTATTGATAACCCTTTCCAGCTCTTCCTTAAGCTGGTTGGAACGCTCAAGTTCTTTCGCATAGTCCAGAAGGGCTTTTTCCGCCTCTCTTCTCTGGGTTGTAATCATATCAAGAGCCTGACGGGTTTCTTCGATTCCGTCCGTAAGCAGCTTGAAATCACCCTGCCCATGGATACTGATCTGCCGTTTAAAATCATTCTGCTGGAATGCAGTAAGAACAGCATTTGAATCATCAATAATACTGTTCAAAGTTTCTGAGAATTTGTCAAGTGTATTTCCGAGTTCTCTAAACTCTCCCTGTACATCCACATTTACCCTCTCTTTTAACTCCCCTCTTGCAAGTGCATTGGTTACTCTTATAGACTCTCTTACAGGAACAATTACAGCTTTAAGGATTTCATTCAGGCCTGTAGGGATTTCTCTGAAATCTCTCTCCACATCTGTGTCTGCCCTGACATCAAGTTTTCCTTGAACCGCATCCTGGGCAATGTTCTTGAAATCCTTAACGATTTCATCTATTGGCCTTGTAATAGAAAGAGCAATCATATAAGCAAGAGCCGCCATAAACAGAATGGAAATTGCAGAAATGACCAGAAGCCTGTTCCGAAGATCAACAACACCTTCAAGCATTTCCTCTTTAGGAATTACAAGCACAAAGGCGAGATTTCCGGTTCGCACAGGTTCATAGAACATTACAACAGTTTTGCCTGTGGTAGAGTCCAGGGTCTCAATATATCCGCCAGTTCCGTTTTTTATATCATCTGCGGCTCTGGATATTTCTTTCGAATTAAAGTCGTAGAGACTCTTTTTCCCGATCCAGTCCTTGCGTGTAGGGTGAGAGAGCAGGACGCCTGTGTTGCTTACCATGAAGGCGTATCCTGTGTCAAAAGCTTTGACCTTACTCAAAACATCGTCCATATAATCAAGAGGTACATCCACACCGGCAATCCCTACAAACTCTCCATTTTTAAAAATAGGAGAGTCATAACTCACCATGAATATTCCTTCATAAAAGTAGGGTTCGGTCAGGACATCTTCTTCTCTGGCTTTTGGCAGCTGGTAATAATCAGAAAAATCATAGTGGACAAGAGGCTCAATTGTCATAGGACCTTTAATTTTATTGCAATAAGGAACAAATCTGCCTGTTGCATCGTGTCCTGAGGCGTTAATATATTCTGCATCTTTGCCATCAAAAGCGTTTGGCTCGTATCCCACATAAACCCCAATCAGATTTGGATTTTTTTCAAGGATATTCTCAAGGATGCCTATTACCTCAGTCCTGTTGGAAGCCTTGTAATTTTCCATTGTAAGAGCAAGAGTTTTTGCAACTGCGCTGTTAGCTTTCATGCCGGTATCGAACTGGTTTGCATAACTGCTTGCCATTTCAATTGATTTCTGATAAGCCAGCTTTTCTTCCTGGGAGGTGACCGTACTGATGATCACAGCCGTAGAAACTGCGAGAACAAGAAAAACCCCAACAACAATGTAGATAACTAGCTTTGATTTCAGGGGGAAATTATTAAATCTCATAGTCAAAACTCCAGCCAGTTATGAAAGAAAGGTGGAAGGCCTATTTTGGTCCTGCCTGTAAAGATAAGGCATGCTTCAGATTTCGATTACTTCTTGAGACAATTCATTATAATGCATGAAAAGCTCCCTTCCCCAGCGAAGAGCGCTTGCATCGAAACTCATCACTTTCCTATGGTCGTATTTTCCCTGCTTGTTGAAGAGGCAGATATACATGAATTTTTCAGTAACAGCAATTGTCGGAAGATTCAGGTTTTCCTCGCAGATCTTAACAACCGTACTCTCGGAGTCGAGCAGGGTTTCCAGCTCGTCTCTACAATCATTTTTTAGCCTTTCAAGTACGGCTTTTGTAAGCACTATTTCCATTTCAGCTCCGCTTTTTGCAAGCCTGGAATAAAGCGACGAATAAAGAGGATGATAGTAAGAAAGCGAACTCATGATGCATCTGGACTTTATAAGATTCTCCGTAAATTCCCTTGGAAGGTCAAACAGATGGTTAAGATCAGGTTCGATTACCATGCACTCACCCAATTCTCCAAGCCGCATAAATTGCTCCTGGGGAATGACACTTGTATCCCGGCTTGTCCAGTATTCCTTGTTTTCCTCGAGGACCTCAAGCGTATTCAGGAGAGGGAGCATGTTTCCTACAACAAGTTTTCCAATCTCCGAGAGCATATAAGTGTTCTCTTTCTGAAGGACCAGGCCCTGTTTTTTAAGGATTTTAATCTGGGGCATCATCGCCTTTGAGGTCACGTTGAGAGAGGTTTTTATTTGCTCAATATTCCTGGGACCTTCCATAAGCAGGAGAAGGAGATTTTTTCTTTTTTCAGAAAGCCAGATAGTGTCACACAAAGATGAGCTCATTGTTAACTTATATATATAGAGAGTACTTTTATTAAAAGATTATGTTACAAACGAGTTATATTTAAAAAAATTTTGATTTTTAAAAAGATTCTAAAAGGCTTCCTGAGCTTTGATAGACTAGGTTGAAAAATTTAACGGCATTAAAATATCACTTTACTTTAGAACCTGCATGTAGCTCTTTCTCCTACCCGAAACTTTTGCAAGAGCAATGCGAATCGGGCTATATATTATTGAAACCATAGATAAATCACTTGCCAGTTAACAAGAACAAATCCAACAAAAAATAATTGCCTGAAAGAACAATGAATACTTCTGGAAGGGCAAGTAATAAATTAGAACTAGCGTTAAAAACGGGATATATGGTCACAGGATAAACAAAAATGGCAAGAAAGATAGGATAAAGTGACCGCTAAAATTATTAAAAATGACAAGAAAAACGGAATAAAACAACCACCAATAATAAAAACTGTAAAATAAAAAACGACATAAAAAATGAACTAAAAATGGCGCATTAAAAACAGATTAAAAGTACAAACATTAAAAAACGATAGAAATTATTGCATCCTTTTGAGAAGAGATTAAAGAGTACTGCTGGATTCATGCCGGATCTATGTGAAAATCTGGCTGAAACTCACGGTATCTCTGGAGAACTAAAAAGGAACATTTCAGGTTTAACCGAAATTTTCCTTACTCCGAATTCCAGCAAATGCATTAAAAATGTACCAGAGCTTTGGTATGTGGGAATGCCATAGCTTCTGGATACCTCCGTAACTGAATTTTTTCACTATTACTATCTCAACTATAGCCCTATCTCAGAATAAACTACGCAGATGTCCAATTGGACTTTTTGATTTTTCAATATCAAGATAACCAATCAAAGTACAATAACTTATAAGTTGCAAAGGTTATTTCATTGCAGGTAATATGTCAGATTAGACAGTTAGTCCAATTGCAGTTATTAATTTCACTACAAACAATATACTTGGGATATGAGGTCTAATGATGACTTTTTACCTTGTAACGTGATATAGTCAAGTTATATTCTTCGTACTTATTTTCCTCACTTTTTCTATTTTTCCTCACTTTTTCTATTTTTTACCCCTTACTCAATTTTCGGCCAGAATGGTTATTTTCTTGTAGAGCTAATCCTAAAACTCAAAACAGTTTCTTTTGAGCTATAATTTGCAATTCTCAAAACTTTGGATCATGAAAACAGTTTTAAAAATATACCGATTGAGAATAAAAGTCACGCCTGTAATTGTTGCAACAAAAATCTCATTTATCATGAGCAGTTACATTATTTAGCCTCGTGACTAAAAGTTGGCTTTGGGATGAACTCGTAGAATTGAGATAGCGAAAATGTCTTTAGTTTCAAGGCTTTTTGTCTTTTGATAATAAAAAAATGAGTATGAGGCTTCAGGATTATTAAGGTTACATATTTTCTATAATATTATTATCTGTAAATTAATATTAGTATCTATAAATTAATATTATAATCTGTAAATTAATATAATTATCTGTAAATTAATATT
>NZ_LZPK01000386.1:0-11715 GCF_001729375.1 Methanosarcina sp. A14
AAACTTGTTTCATTTATTTTTTGATTTTCGGTTAATTTTTTGATTTTCGGTTAATTTTTTTATTTTCGGTTAATTTTTCTATTTCTGGTTAATTTTTTGATTTCCAGTTATTTTTCGATTTCTATTTATTATTCGATTTCCAGTTACCTTCCCATTTTCAGCTACCTTTCCATTTTTAGTTATTTTTCTGATCTGAGCTTTTTATCTGGTGCAGAAGCTTTTTGACCTGTGGTTTTGGCAGAAAATCTCCTTGAAAATAGACATGCAACTGCAAGCAGTGTAACTGTGAAACTCACAGGCAGGAAATGAATAGCTGAAGTTTTCTTTGTTGCTGTTTCATTTAGAGTCCAGTGCCTGACATCTCCAACCGTATTTCCTTCAATAGCAAAACATTCATGTGTGCCGTTTTGTTCAAAATCGAAGATCCAGATGTCTTCGTTTCTTTTAAAAGAAATTTCTATATCCTTTAATTCTCCAGGGTTTAACCCTGCTTCAGCAGCACTTTGCCTGGCAAGTTCAAGTGCTTGAGTTTTTGAGCGGACTGGGCCCGAAAGCAAGAGTTCCGGCTGTTCGAATTTCACAAATTCATATGCTTCTGTTGTATATTTGAGACCCCTTCCAAACCCCCAGCTTCCGTTACTCAAACTTATTTCCACTTGATATGGGCCGTTTAATTCATTCTCGCGGATTCTTCCGCCTTCAAAATTGAGGAGAACCTTACTGGTATTTCCATCCAAGTAGGTGGAATTTTTTGCTAGGTTAATCGCACGAAACTCATGAACTGTTGAACCTTTACTCTCATGATAACCCAGGTCTACACTCAGGTCTCCCGTGAAAAAATAAGTAGAAGGCGCGTCACTCTGAGCATTAAACTTAACTACCAGGTAATCATACAGCCCATCTCCATCCAGATCTAGCCCGTAATCGGAAACCGGTCCAACGACCTGAACGGGATTTTGAGGACCTGCTGTCTCTTCAGGATCTTTGTCTGCTATAGCAGGACTCATCAATGCAAAAAGTAATATCAGTGAAAGAGTAAGTTGAAATAATATCCTTTTTTTCTTCTCAATCAAAATGTATATTTTCGAACCCATATTATATATCCCCGGCTCTAACCAGTCAGAGGCAACTTTAAATAAAAGTGAAAAATTTAAATTGAAATATAATAAATTTAAAAAATGTTTTTAGGGCTTAAGCCCTGTATGTCAAACCCCACTCTGACCTTTTCGGTGGGTTTGCCTCAAGCATTTCTCTCCATTTTTCATCGTTCAGGCGAGCTTCGATCGGCTGCTTGAACTCGTAATAGCTCATAACAGGCCCTACAGCCAGGAAAATCCTGCCGTCAGGAACCTTGTAAGCCACAATCGCCATATCCACGTATCCTGTTCCTTCCTCAAGTACGAGTCCGTCATTTGGTTCAGTGTAAACATCTGCAACAAGGGTAGTTTTCCTGGCTTCTTCGTCAACACTTGCACTCATTAGAATCATTTCTCCAAACTTGGAGATGTAAACTTTATCTTCCTCTGTCAGTTCCTCGTTTTCAAGTTCCTTTTCGGAAATCTCGATAAGCCTTTCCAGCATAATCTCAAGGCTTTCGAATCTTCCTTCTGTATCTTCATCAAGCACATCCAGTTCTTCAAGCCCATCTTCAGTCATCCTGGTAAGGGCTAACAGCCTGTTATAAAATTCAGGTACCGGTTCCACATATCCCACGGGTTTGTCCCCAAATACAGGAAGTGATACATCCATTCCATAGAGCTGTTTTGAATAAAGAATCGTATCGTGCCTGAGTTCGGTCCAGGAAGCCAGCGACGTACTCAGTTCCTTGTCCTTCCAGGCGTCGGTTTGCATAAAAGTCGGGTATCCTGAGCCGTAGTCTTTCAGGAGGGGTTGAAGGGAATAAAGCCAGGACCAGTAGAGGTTTCTGTTCCAGTCGGCTGCGCTGAAGTTCGAAAACTCCGAATCCAGTTCCCCGTACCTAAGACTGTAATTTTTATAACTGGAATCATTCAGTTCGCCAAGCCAGTAAACAGCCCTTTCCGATCCCATCAGAGCCATCGCATCAAGCCCTCGAGGGAAGCCCCTGTTGTTCCCGTATTCGGAAGCTGTATAGGTGAAAGGTACGTGCTCCTGATTTCCAGTGTACTCTTTAGTATAGGGACCAGTGAGCCTGGAGAAAAGATAAGAATCAGGGATAAAACGCTGCCCTATGAACCTGAAACCTTTCGTATCCTCAAGGAGTTGATCTGCCTGTTCAGCCGTTAGAATAAGCTCGTGGGCTCCACTTCCAGTACCGCCATAAATCTCCGGGCTCCGATATCCTGCAAGCTTTACTTTCAGTTTTTCCACTGTTGTTGCGTTAAAGTTCCTTGACCCATTTCCAAATACTGATTCTATTGCTTCCATATATTCGTAATGTCCGAGATCGTCAGAGATGCCCACATAAAAAGCCGTAATCTTGTAGATCCGGTCCCATTTCTTGAAGAGATCGGGATCGTCTTTAAGCTGGGAACTTATCAGGCCTGCCTGGATAGTCTGGATGCGGGCATCTTTTGCAGGATCTTCCGATTTAATTAATTTCTCTTTCAGTAGCATGCTCATCCTGCCGTGCCACATAAACGCCCTGAAATAATTTTGCAGTATTTCGGAGTGAGTATAGTGACCTCGCGGCACGTACTGGGAATAATCTTCCTTATATTTGAAAATCGGAGAAAGTTCAAAACCCTGGTGAGCTTCAATCAGGGCAAGTTCGGCTTCAACATCTTTTTTTACAAACTCAGGGATCTCAAACTGATATTTTTCCTTTGCTGAAGGGTCAAAGTATACTCCTGCCTCAGGACCGTAAGGATCCGTTATCTCCTTTATTTGTTCCTCTTTGGGTTGGAGCAGGCTCAAAGCAACTGAAAAGTAGGCTGCGTTTCTTCTTGCGGCTTCCTTTTCTTCTCCTGAAGCTCTATTATAATCCTCTACAGATGCATTAAGCAAGGATTTATCAAGTTCCCACAAAAGATCGTATAACTTATTTTGCTCGAGCTGGCTCATACTGTCATCAAACTGGACGTGGTAGAGGTGGAGAAGAGTATCTGAAGTTATGAATATCAACTGCCCTTCGTTTTCAAGGCTGTTATACATAGCAGTAATGTCATCTTCTTTCGAATCGTAAGGATTGGAAATTACAACAAACCCATTTTCTTTCAGCTTCTCCAGAGCTGTTTCATCGGTCAGAAATTTATGAGAAAACTTTCCATAATTCGTAATATCGGATTCTTGTAGGGGAAGTTCGTATTGGGGAGATTTTAGTTCTATATCAAGAGCGTCAAGTCTGTAATTCTCTGCAAGCGATGAATTCTCGGCCTCAAAACCGGAAAGATTTACTGCTTCGGTTTTCAGATAGCCCGTTGAAGTATTTCTATCACTGTCCACTTCTTCTATCATTTCAGTTCCGTCCTTTTCGTTTAATCTGGAACTTTGCTCCAGGCATCCTCCTGTAAAAATGGAAACCAGAAGAATAAGAAATATCATAAGAGTTATAACTGTCTGAGTTAGATTCTTCATTCTTTCATCTCGGTCGCTCTGGATCAGTATCTTATTCGAGCTTTGCTCGCTCAGAGGGGGTGGGGTTTGCCTTCTAAATACATAGGTTCAGATTTTTGGTCAGACGTCTTGTTTTGCAACCGAAGATCTGTATATGGGGTCAAACATTTTCAAATATTAACTTTTTTATGTTTGTTGGACTAAATATTTCAAACTATCCGAAATTCTGTTAAGTTAAATACAGCTAAAAAATATGCTAAGTAGTACACTAAAAAAGATAAAAAGTAAAAAAAGTAGAAAAATTATAAAACAATATACTGGAAAAAATAAAAATGGGAAAATTAGAAAAGAGTACATTGAAATAAGTAAAAAATAGTTGAGAGTAAAAATTAAGAAATGTATGTTGCAGACCACTCCGGTCTTTTAGGTGGGTTTGCCTCAAGCATTTCTTTCCATTTTTCATCGGTCAGGCGTTCAGACATGGGCTGCTTAAACTCGTAATGGCTCATCACGGGTCCGGCTCCTAGAAGTATCCTGCCATCCGGAAGCTTATATGCAACTACCAGCATGTCAACATACCCGACTCCTTCTTCAAGTACGTCTCCTGAGTTTCCGTCGGTATGAACATCAGCGATTACTGTAGTTTTCTTAACATCATCATCGGCTCCATTTGTACCTTCAAGCTGGTCACCAAAATTCTTGATGAACTCGTATTCTTCGTTTGTCAATTCCTCATTTTCCAGTTCTTTTTCCGAAATTTTTTGAAGTTTTGTCAGGATCTCTTCAAGTCTTGCAAGTTTGCCCTCTGAATAGGGGTTAAGTACTTCCATTTCACTCAAACCCTGTTTTGTCATCTTTGTCAAGGCAAGCAGCTTGGCGTAAAAATCCGGAACAGGTTCAACATAACCCACAGCAGTTTTTTCTTCAGGTTCACCTGGTGCTGCGCTACCAACCATGGTTTCGCTCTGTTTTGCATAGAGAATCGTATCGTGCCTGAGTTCGGTCCAGGAAGCCAGCGACGTACTCAGTTCTTTGTCCTGCCAGGCATCGGTCTGCATAAAAGTCGGGTAGCCTGAGCCGTAGTCTTTCAGGAGGGGCTGAAGAGAATAAAGCCAGGACCAGTAAAGGTTCATGTTCCAATCGGCTGCGCTGAAGTTCGAAAACTCCGAATCCAGCTCTCCATACCTTGCGCTGTAATTTTTGTAGCTGGAATCGTTCAGTTCGTCAAGCCAGTAAACAGCTCTTCCCGAGCCCAGTAGAGCCATCACATCAAGCCCGCGTGGAAAGCCGCGAATTTGCTTTCCTGCTCCTGAGGTTACCAGCGTAAACGGAGCTTTATCTCCTTCTATAAGTTCTCCTTTATATTCTCCTGTATAGGGATCGACAATGTTTGAGAATACATAAGAATCCGGAATAAAACGCTGCCCCATAAAGCGGAAGCCCGTGGTGTTTTCGAGGCATTCGTCAGCCTGCTCGGAAGTAAAGGGCGGCTCCAGGACACAGTTTCCAGTACCACCATAGATCTTTGGGCCCTGGTATTCGACAAGTTTGGTTTTTAGTTCGTTGACCGCCGTTTCGTTAAATTGCCTTTTTCCACTACCAAAGACTGAATCCAGAGCTTCCATATACTCATAAGGCCCAAGGTCATCGGAAAAACCTACGTAAAAAGCTGTAATTGTATAGATCCTGTCCCAGTTCTTAAGGAGTTCAGGCTCTCTTTGGAGTTCAGAAGCAATTAAACTGGCCTGGATAGTTTGGATGCGAGCATCCTTTGCTGGGTCTTTTGATTTGATCAATTCACCTTTCAAGAGCATGCTCATTCTCCCATGCCACATAAAAGCCCTGAAGTAGTTTTCTAATTGCTCGGTGCGAGTATAGTGGCCTCGCGGTACATATTGAGAATAATCCTCCTCATACTGGAAAATTGGAGAAATAGCAAAGCCTTTGTGAGTTTCTATCAAAGTGAGTTCAGCTTCAACCTCTTTTTTTACGAAATCGGGAGTTTTGAACTGGTACTGTTTTGCTGTATCCTCAGGGAAAAGGGACATATAATCAGAATCGTAGTCATCTTCTTTCTGTATCTGCTCAGGTTTCGGCTGGAGAAGACTTAAAGCAACTGAGAAGTAGGCTGCATTTCTTCGTGCAGCTTCCTTTTCGTCTCCGGAAGCGCTGTTATACTTCTCGATAGAGGCATTTAGCAGAGAAAGGTCTGTCTTCCAGAGAGTATCGTAAAATTCCCTTTCTTCTATCAGTCTAAGAGTTTCATCAAACTGAATGTGGTAAAGATGCAGCAGGGTATCCGTAGTAATAAAAACAGGAATCTCCTCTTCCTGGAGGGAAGAATACATTGAAGTTATATCTTCTTCTCCGGGGTTGTAAGGATCCTTTATCACAACAAAGCCATTATTCTCCAGAAGCTTAAGATCAGACTCGTTCAGAGAAATTTTACCGGAAAAATTTCCATAATTGGAAATTTCCTCTTTTTTAAGAGGTAATTTATAAGAAGGCGCTTTTAACTCGAGATCAACAGCTTCAAGTCTGTAGTTTCCCGCAAGAGACGAATTTCCGGCTTCATAATCGGAGAGGTCTAATGCCTCGGTTTTCAGCCGACCAGTTAAAGAGTCTTGGTTATTGTCTACCTCCTCTGTCGTTGCATTCTTTTCTTGAACATCGTTATAAAGATTCGGTAAACTGTCGTTGTTCATTTCTTTGGTTGTTTCATTGCCGTTCTTTCCGTTTAAACCGGAACTTTGATCCAGACATCCTCCTGTAAAAAGAGAAACTATAAGGATTAAAAGAACTAAATAAATTTCAATTAGCTTGGTCCCGTACTTCATTCTTTCATCTCGGTCACTTTGGCTCAATATCTGATTCGAGATTTCTCGCTCAGAGGTGGGGTTTCTGCCTTCTCAGTCTCATAGTCCAGATGTCCTGTTTTGCAACCTAAGACCTGTAGAGAGGGGTCAAAAATTTTCAAATATTAATTTTTTTATGTTTGTTGAATTTAATATTTCAAACTATCTGAAATTCTGTTAAATAAAATCCAGCTAAAGAATATGCTAAATAGTACACTAGAAAATATAAAAAGTAGAAAAATTAGAAAACCATATACTGAAAGAAATAAGAATAGGAAAATTAGAAAATAGTACATTGAAAGAGATAAAAAATGGAAAAATTAGAAAATAGTTGAGAGTAAAAATTAAAAATCCGGTTAATAAAAAATTTAAACCATAGTGGTTAAGTTTTTTGACATTTAAAAGAAGAAAGTATATTCTTTTTCCTTTCCTCTTTTTCCTTTCCTCTTTTTCCTTTCCTCTTTTTCCTTTCCTCTTTTTCCTTTCCTCTTTTTCCTTTCCTCTTTTTCCTCTTTTTCTATTTCCCATTACTCATTCGGACTTAGAGGGTCTATCCTGAAAAGCAGAATCATGAATAGTGCAGTTACAGTCCCTGTCCCCCATAAAAGTGGGTCTCTGGTAAAATTCAGGAGCATGCCCATTACCAGCAATAAAGTCCCAATAGTCAGTAAAATCTTAAATTTTCTCTCCAATTTTTTCCCCCATTTCCCTTTTGAGTATTAAATTCTTAAGTATCGGTATCAGGCGCTGAAAGACGTCCAATAATTATTCCTTGTAGATAATTGGTTTTCCTACATTATCTATTTTTTGACATAGATCATCTGGTTAAAAGTCCAGTAATAATTGAGGTTAATATAATTAGAAAGAAATGCTCATACAGGAAATAACACTACGGGTATTTGTTTGATAAATAAAGCCATAGGAACACTGTACCACAGGATGGAAAACGAAAAATTCAGTTTAAACTTAATAAAATTTGTCTAAATATACACAGCTTCAAAATCCAGGCAATCTAATGGTTATCTGCTGGCTGGCAAGGGAAGATAGTCTCAACAAAAGATATCATATTAAAAATCTTTTTCCTTCTATTAACATACTTCCACGTTGTTTTTTGCATGACACCTGTGTTTATGGGGGCGATTACTATATCACTATTTATACTAAGTGTATACTAGTTGTATTAAAGTAAAGCATAAATATTCAGACTAACGCAACTATTCAGGCTACATGAGTAAGTTGATTGCTTTTGATACCAAAGATAAGTATGTTACCAATCGATAGAATCATAAAAAGCAGTTGTAGTCAACAATTAATAGAAACTGGTTCAGAAAAATATGTCCGTTAAGCTTTATTAAAAAAGATTATGAAAGTCGTTTCTCTAAGGCTGAGTTATTGGATAAAAGCGTAAAAAAGTTACAATTGGTAAAACCATAAAAATTAGAGCAGTTTGTTTAAGAAAATAAAATTTTTACACTTAATCACTTTTATACTTAATCACTTTACACTTACTAACTTTTATGCTTAATCACGTAAACGAGTGAGAAATATTTGATATTCAAGATTCATTTAAGGTTCATTTAAGGTTCATTTGAGAGCCATTCTTACAAATATTTTCTAATTATTTTAAAATCGGATCTCCAGTTTATATCTGGACTTTTTCAGGATTTGTACACTTGAACTGAGGAAGCAGTAGAATATGGATTCAAGCTGCAAGATAATTTATGGGTGATATAACTGTTAAATAAAGCACCAAATGTAAAAATGCTGAAAACTAAATCCGCTCTGGTTTCGGACCTGCCTTCGGATGAGGTTTATATATTCTTTAATCTCTGGGTTGGAAACGGTGGATATGGAAACTCGAAGAATCTAGAAAATCCGGTTGTATGTTTCAAAGTTGAAAAATCCTGGATTGAGGATAACAATCTCGACCAGGCTTAAATTATCCTGAACAGGTACAATGATACAAAATGGAACCGCTTTCAATCAACCAGCCTTTCAGGGGAAGATGATACATATCTGTATCATAGCCGAACTCCCTGGATTTCTCCTTTCGTAATAACGGGTAAGACGACAAAAAAAGAAATTTTGGCTGAAATTCCACCTGAGCCTGACGCTCAGACTTCTGCTCAAGAACCATTCTGCTCAAGAACCATTCTGCTCAAGAATCATTCTTATGCTTACGTTTTTTAGTTGTTCTGCTCATAACTTTTTGGGACTCTAAGCTCTGGAAATTAACAAAATACTCCAGAACAATACTTTCTGCACTTCCCTTCTATAAATATTACAGAAAGTCCGGGAAGTGCAAGTTTTGCCAGGATCAGTTCGGAAAGTTTGGGATTCAAGATCGTCTTTTCGATTTCTTTCCCTGATTCGACCTCATTCTCAGCTTTATCCATAACTTTTTCTGTTTTATCAGCCCGTTTATCAGTCTCATCTATCGCTTTCGAAGTTCCATTCACTGCTTCCTCTTCACTGGCATCGATATTGAAGACAGAAACATCAGGGGTTATTGCCTTAACTACTTTCCTGAGATCGGGAACAGCCTGCCCGCCGGTCATCGCTGCAACCTCATTCTGGAGTACAAGCACAAGCACATTGCAGCCTGTAGTCGCGGCACTCAGGAGTCCGAGAATGCCCGAATGCGCCAGAGCGAAATCTCCGATAACGGCTATACTCTTTTTCTCAAAGCCACATGCAACCGAGATTGCCGAGCCAAGCGCAAAACTAACATCAACTGCCGCAAGGGGCTCGGGTGCACTCCGGACGGAACAGCCCATATCACCGGCAATCCGCACGTCAAGAGTGCTGAGAAAGCGGTAAAGGGGAAGATACGCGCAGTCGTCACAGATTCCAACCCTGTTTTTCTTTTTGGCTTTGAGAGTAGTATCTGCAGGTTTTACAATTTCTTTTTCGATGTGCTCAAGGGCAAATTCAAGGTCTTCAGGTCTGACCTGCCCGTATGGAAGATGTCCTGTCTTTTTCCCATAAACCTTGCCAGTAACCCGGATCTGCTCCTCTATAAAGGGCTCGGACTCTTCGACAACGAGTATCTTCTGATTGCTATCCAGAAAAGCCTTTATCTTTTCGAGGGGAAGAGGGTTTACAAGGCCAAGAGCCAGGTGAGAAATTTCAGGGTGAGAAACCTCAGCATGAAACTCGTTCTGCTTTTTCAATAATTCTTCCACGATTGAAGACATGAAACCTGAGGAAATGATCCCCAGATATCCATGCTCCGAACCTGATCCGTTTCCGGTATTTCCGGCTGTCCTTTTTCGTATCTCATTAAGGTCGGTGTTTTCAGCTTCCTTTTCCAGTAGAGGGTAGGTTCTTGAGTGAAAAAGCCTGTGTTTTTCTACCATTCGTTTTTTCCAGATTGCACGGTCAAATTCAGGATGAGGAGAGGAAGACTTCCGAAGGCGGTTTATTTTTCCTTTAGTTTTTTCCAGGCTTGCAATGACCCTCAGAAGAACAGGCGTCCTTGTCTCTTCCGAAAGCTCGTAAGCTCGTCTAAGTGTCCTGTATGCCATATCTGGCGAAGCCGGGTCAAATACTGCTATCTCTGCTATCCGGCCATACCAGCGAGAATCCTGTTCATTCTGAGAGCCCTTTGCACCGGGATCATCTCCTGCAATTATGACAAGGCCGGCTCCTATGGTGTGGGTGACAGAGGTTATAAGAGGGTCAGAAAGCAGGTTCATCCCCACATGCTTTACAAGCACAAGCGTCCTTCTGCCAGAAACTGATGCTCCTAAAGCGTTTTCAAGGGCAACTTTCTCGTTTGTGAGCCATCTGGCATTATAATCCTGTATTTTGGAGGCATTTCGCATTATCTCGAAAGCTGCTGCCTTCCTGGAATCCAGGTTTTTTTCTTCTGAGGTATTTAAAAGCCCTTTTCCCACGGGTATTCTCAAAAAAAGTTCCATAAGGGAGGTAACAGGATAGCCGGGGACACCTGTTATGAAGCTGACATCACTATCAAGGGCTGCAAGGTAAAGGGCTTCAAACCCGGTGTATTCTGGTGCTTCTTTTTTTTCTTTCAAATTGATCCCACGCTGTGGAATTCAGAAGATGCCGAACTCAAAGTTTCGTAAAACCGGTTTGAAACTTGAGTTCCATCGAACTCAGTGTTCAAGCAATTCAAATCCGGTTTGAGGTTTTTATTTCGGCGTCCTTGCTTTTTACCTGTTTTTTTAGATTTCTTAAACGTTGTTTTTAAGCCCCTCGATATCAAGAGGCTTGATCGGAGTGCCTGGAATTATGGACTCATCAGGTCTTCCGAACCAGGGGAGAGAGGCAAGTGCACCTATTACTCCGTTGCCATCAAGCAGGACTTCCACACCGTTTTCTCTAGCGCACTGCAAAGCTTCGGCTTTCAAGATCCTTTCAGTCCGGCAGCGGTTGCTGTATTTATATAATCCTTTTGCATAGAAATCTGAAAGGACAACCAGTCCGGTTTGGGATGAAGCGGTGTATTTCTTAATCGCTTTTTTGAAAGTCTCTACCAGCCTTGATTTCGCTTTTTCATTCACACAGCCGAATTCAAGAACTGTAGACATGCAGTTCTGGGTTTTTTCCGGAACAGGGAAAAGCTGGACAAGAGAATGTGAAAGATAAACGGCTTCATGGCAGTCCAGTTTTCTTGCAATGTTGTGGGTCAGGGTCCAGGTGGCTCCTACGTCTTTTGAGTCCGTGTCGTCTATGCCTATAAGGACACGGTCTCTGCGCGGAACTGCAATCGTCCCCTTTGCGCATTTTTCGCCTCCTGATTCTGAGATCTTATAATGAAGAATTCCGTCTGCAAATGCCCTGCAACGGGTTGCGCCAACACCTCCGCCTCCTAATCCGGCATAGGTGATCTCCACCTCATTCCCTTTCACGACCACTGATTCGATACCTGCGGCAGCGATGGAAGGTTTGAGTTCCAGGTTTGAGGTTCCGGTTTTCATGAAATAGCGGATCATATTTCCGGTTGAACGGGCTTTCAGGACAAGGGGCGCTTTTGCATAATGGTAAAGGGACCAGCAGGCCCCACTATAACAATTGGAGTGCTCAATTATCTCTGCATACTCATTTGCTGCGTCACAGATAGCATAAATGCCTCTATAAGGCACAGTATAAGGATCATCCAGGATTACTTCCTCAATATCCCTGCTGTCCAGTGCACAAGCGTTTATATGTTTTGTAATTCAGAAAACCTCCTTTTTAGGGAATAAGAAACTGGGAGGGAAATTTGTTTAATCGAAATGCCCATCTCTTAAGATATATATAGATATCGTAATCTTAGTAATTCGATGAGATGAAATTCGATAA
This sequence comes from Methanosarcina sp. A14, assembly GCF_001729375.1. Taxonomy (NCBI): domain Archaea; kingdom Methanobacteriati; phylum Methanobacteriota; class Methanomicrobia; order Methanosarcinales; family Methanosarcinaceae; genus Methanosarcina; species Methanosarcina sp. A14. Next base: position 11,700 of record NZ_LZPK01000386.1, read on the forward strand.
GTAAAGTTCGATATAA
>NZ_LZPK01000387.1:0-12843 GCF_001729375.1 Methanosarcina sp. A14
ATAGTTGCGTTCTGGATGTAGTTTCTGTCAATTGCTATTGCTTTTACATCTGAAAAGTTCTTTGTTCCGGACAGCACCTGATTAATATAGTATTTTATGTGTCCTAAAACAATGAGTGTGTCATAGGTTCCATTGCCATCAAGCCCTGGCCAGTTAGGATCAGTTACATAAAAGCCGAGCTGGTGAAGATTAATGTACTTGGCTTTGACATCCTTGTCCACAAAGCCAGGCATTGAGCTGCCGGTTGCTGCAATAGGGATGTCTTTTGCTTTTGCAATCTTCACTGCCCTGTCCAAGAGTTCAGGGTCAAGGATTTTGGTCCCAACCACAAGAAGTGGCCTCTTTGCTTTTGCAATCAATTTAGCTGCGATCTCTGGAGTTGTTGTTTTTGCAGTTGTTACTCCGTAGCTGGTGAAGAGCTTGGTATTTTTGGTAGTGTCTACCATTTTCAGGCCCCCTTGCAAAGTCTCTTGAGGTTAGTTGGCTGTGCTGAGACGTCGAATTTGATCTTCGGACCGGAAATTATCTTCTTCCTCTTCCAGTCAATTTCCCAGCCATGCTCGGCTTCCAGTCTCTTGAGGAGTTCCTCACGCTTGGCAAGTGGGAGGTCAGCTTCAGTTCTGACGAACTTCCACCAATCTTCTGGCTCTACACCAAGGTACTTCTTGGAGAGTTCCATCCAGTGGGTCAGCTTTATGGACCTTCCCATGCTGTTATCGGACGGGCGGATGCAGGCTTTTGCCATCATCGGGATTGCTTCCTGCCAGGTTTCTGCAGTTGTCAACAGGAATTCCGGTGCTGGTGGAATGTTCATCTCTGAACCGTCTCTGGCATCATAGACTTTCCACTTGGACTCGTCATAGTTCTTGGCGATCAGGGCTCTCCTGTACTTGGAACCATGGGGGCCGAGTACTGCAGGGATACCAAAAATATTACAGCCGGTACCAATTGCAGCAGCCTTCTGTGAGTATCCACCCCAGGCAAGTCCACATGCACCTACACGGTTAAGTGTATAGTCTGCAATTTCAGCAAGGTTTCCTGTCATGTTTCTCTGAGCAAAGATTCCGGCAACTTTTTCGGCAGCTCCACTGATGTGTGCATTGGACACACAGGAACCAGTGTTAAGCAGTCCACCACCTGCGAATGTACCTGGGTACTTTTCGTAAAGGGTCTTGCCATCCTCGTCCTTGTACATACCGATGTCCATTGCGGAACAACCGCTTACAGCCAGGAGGTAGTTTCTCTTCAGGAACTCTTCGGCGATGAGGTAGACATCTTTAGTACCAGCTGGATAGTTCGGGCATCCGATAATAGCGATGATACCTGGGGTAGTTCCCATGACAAGGTTCAGGCCTTCTTTCCTGATTTCCGCGTCACTTGCCTGTCCTCTGCCAGCTCTGACCAGCCCTTTCTCTTCGCTGATAGCCTTCTGTGCAGCTTTCTCAATCACGTTTACGATTGGGATTTCTTTCTTACAGACCTGTTCACAGCGGCGGCATCCAATACAGCGGTCATGGAGAGCTTCAAGGTATTCGTAGCTTCCTTTAGCTGCAAACTCCAGAGCTTCTGGGATATCCAGTTCTTCTGGGCATGCAAGCCTGCATTCTCCACACTTGACACACTTGTCGATATATACCTTGAATTCTTCATCAGTCGGAATTGCTGTTATGCCTTCTGCGTCGCGGATTGGAGCCATTACCTGGGCAAGCTTCGGGACAAGTTCTCCAAGTTTTTCATAGTCAAGTACTACGCAACCAGGGATTGCTCCTGATTTTAATTCCTCAATTATTGAATCCACATCTGCGTCTGTACGGTCCGGCAGGCCCATCATTATCTTTTCATTAGAAGCGATAACAGGGATCTTGAGCTTCTGGGATTCTGACAGAACATCACCGCGGACGCACTGTTCATCGACAACAATTACATCAGGCATTCCGGAGCGGATAATCTTCAGTTCTTTGGCCAGGGACCCTACGATCTTGGCATATGGAGCTCTTCTGTCGGCTTCTTTGTACCTGGTCATATCGAATGCGGTACAGCAAAGCCCGGCAATTTCCATCTTGTCGGTCAGGTTGTTGTCTTCCATATAGTCCATAATATAAGTTACACCGGCAACATTGTGTCCGATTGCGACAATGAGCGGCTTGGACTTGTCAATAGCTCCCATTCCAATTTCAATGAGTGGGGCTTCGGGGTCAGCTTTCGGAAAATCGTATGCTGAAACCTGAGCGATATCAGAAACTTCCATACCAACATGGTCAAGACTGCCGCTGAAGAGGGCTTTTGAATCGTAGTCAATTTCTGCGCTTTCCTGTCCTGCATGGATAGTTGCAAGTAGCTGAGTGAGCTCTTCTTCAACATACTCCATTGGAGCCCTGCATTCTCCAAGAGTCTTCGGCTTGTATCCTGTACAGATTGTGACATTTGGAGTCAGGACGTTCGATTCTCCGAGACTTATCGGGTAGTCTTCACCAAAGACTTCTATTACATGTTCAAGCAGGTGACGACCGTGGGCAGCGTGACATGCAGTACCTGTAATCACACGAAGGAAAAATTCCCTTCCTGTGTGGCCTGCCATGTCAATACCACAGGCACCTCTCTTATTTTTAGACAGGTCGCATGGTCCATAAGTACAGTAGCAGCACTGGTCACACATGGGGGTCAAGACAGGTTCATAGCGGTTGAGCAGGATAAAGTTCCAATCATTTCTATAAGCTGCCATATTTGCCAGAGGTGTCGGGCCCATCGGTCCTGACTCTTCCTCTTTTGCTTCTTTGGCAACCTCCTTTGCTGCCCCTACAATGTTGTTAATAGTGATCTGAACGGATTCGAGATCTTCGATAGAAAAACTCCCGGTAGTTAGTTTGCTCATTTGAGCTTTACCTCCTAAATTTGTATAAAGTCGACTTTACCAAGACGATTGCAATTTTTAATTTTTCGGCGTTTGTAATTACCAAACACTCCTTGCCGTCTGCTTAAAGTTACAACCGTGTAAGTAAATGTACTTCTGGCAAAATATTATTCGTCAATTTTTTCAAATAACAAGTATTTTACCAGCGTTTTTCCAGTTAAAGTCGTTTTTAGAGGGAATATTCTCTACATAAAAGTCGTTTTTAGGGCTTAATCTCTCTTCAAAACCATTTTTACGCCCATTGTCTCAAAAAAACCGTTTTTGCCAACGATTGAGACCTTAATCATAAGCAGAGGTCGCTACCGATGGATAATAAACACTAATTAAATGTCTTAACGTACCAAATCTATATAATATTTTCTAATTTGTAACACGCATTTCGAGATGGGTAAAGTGGGAATGTTCAGAATCAGTGGACTTTATGAGTTTATTTTAACTATTCTTTCAAAAAAGAAATTAGTGCCTTTAGATATGGTTTTTTCAGTAAAATCTGTTATAACACTAGTGTTATATCTCTTTGTGCTATTTATTGTTAACAATCACATTTTTCACTCATGTTTACTACGAATTATTATGTAAATATTTGTTACTATATGAAGTACTAATTCTTACTCAAAATATATCTTTGCAGATAATATAAAATCATATAAATTTTTTAAATTTTATAATTATCCCTTAAATAATTAAATGGAAAATTATTTATAGGCTTAGCATTGCCATACTGCTTTATACAGTAAACGCCGTAAACTATTTTTGTATTTTCACAGAAAATAAATAAAAATAAAATTTTTATTTAAATATAAATCAATTTATTCTTTAAAAAAAATACTACATATTCGGATAAAAAAAGCATTGATCCATTCTCCAATAAGTCCACTCTTAAACAGGTTCATTTTTGAACATTATGAAAATAACTTTTCAGGAAGAATTGGTTTTACTCTTTCCACGCTTCAGGAAGAATTGGTTTTACTCTTTCCACGAGCTTTAGTCTCTTTATTTCATCAAAGATTTGGACGAGGGTAAATTGGCTTAGTTAATAATAGCCTCTGAAATGCGGAATTTTAAATAAGGTGAACGTCTAAGCCATAATATCCGGATAATTTACTGGCTTATAGTCACGCCTACAATTATTGCAACAAAAACTCATTGTACCTTATTGAGTAGTTGCATTATTTATCCTCGTGACTATACGTATAAAGCATTTAAGTAAGCACTCTATTAATTCAGAAGCGGTTCTTAGAATTAAGAGTCAGTTCTCAGAATTAAGAGTTTTAAAGTAATATAAATATCAATGATCAAGTCAATGAAAACAATATTACCGATCGATATCATTCTAAGCTGAGATTCTCATCTGGGTTACAGGTGAGATACTTTAAGCACCTCAAGTTCTATAATTGCTTCAACTTCAAGGCAGTATTAATATGATATTAAATGGAGATAATTGGAACATAAATTGGAGAGTAATTGGAATATAAACCGGAGAGTAATTGGAAATATGTTTAACCTTAATGCAGCTTATATCCCTGGAGGCGGAACAGGTGGCAGGTAAAAATTCTGTTTTCGCAAGCCCGTCACTATCAATCATTGTCCTTTGTACACTTTCATTCTTCTTGGAAATGATTCCGGGCATAGGTGATGCCTATTTTAACGCTTTTTATTTTGACCCTAATTATCTTGTAACAAGGCCGTGGACGCTTATTACATACATATTTCTACACAACGGTTTAGTTCATCTTTTATTCAATATGCTCGTCCTGTACTTCTTCGGAACTGCACTTGAGCGGCGGATCGGGAACAAACAGCTTCTGGCAATTTTTTTCACTGCCGGAGTTCTATCGGCAATAGGGTATACCTTTTTAAGTCAGCCAATATTCAATATCTCGCCTGGCCCAATGATTGGCGCAAGCGGAGCAATATACGGAGTCTTTGCAGCTCTTACAATAATTGAGCCGGATATTCGTGTCTATGTTTACTTTGTCCCTATGAAACTAAAACATGCCCTGGTGCTTTTTGCTTTACTTGATTTTCTTATGGTTAACTCATCGGACATGATAGCCCATACAGCCCACCTTAGCGGTCTCTTTGTCGGTCTTTATATGGGTTTCCGCATAAAGAAAATTCAGGAAAATGCTCTGAGATCCAGATACATCGGCAGGTGGTAACTCTGGAAGGAAATGACCTTCTAGAGGGCGCATACTACTATCCGAGACCCTATCCAGGAGAGAAAATTCCTATCCTGGTTTTGAATTTCAGGAGACTATGTGCAGCCTGGTCTCCGGAATTGAAAAAGACCCTGTACTTTGAAAAAAAACCTGATGATGAAAATCTGAAAAGGGTACGGGAAATTAATCTTCTCCACGTCTATGATTGGCTTGCGGGTAGGGAAGGAGTGATAGAGCTTACTGATTCGGAGTTTGAGCAGTTCATGGAAGTTTATGAGACTTTTCTGGAAAGGCTTGGAGAAATCCAGTACCTCAGACGCAAAAAAGGAAGAAAAACGGAAAACATTTTTGAACTCAAAGAATCTCCATATGTTATTCGGGAAGTAAAAAAGGGACTCTTTTCCAACAATTTATAAATAAAATTACTACGTTTTATAGATCTACGTTTTATAGATCGGGATTTTTGTTTTGCCGGAGTTTCTTCCTTCCTGTTCGCAGGAAGACTCTCAGGTTTTTCAATCCAGTCGTTCATAGAAGGATAGAGTTGCAAACTTTGATTGCCTTAATATGCAAATGTTTTACTACAGAAAAGCAGATATAAGGTATCATCGGATTGAATGCAAAATTGTGGTATTAAGATATAAACTTAGAAATTCGGAACTTTAAACCTCAAATGCTGATCGTGGAAGCATAAACTCTGTACCGGCAGATTGGAGGGCTGCTGGAAGTGTAGCTTCCCCCAGAGTTAGTGCTATATAATCATATGGCGCAAGCAAATAAGGTACAGGTTCCGTGAACTGTAAGATCACAGAGGACATTGATAATGAAACCTGTAAAAAGCGGAATCGACTCAATATCAAAATACCTCCGCTCGAAAAAAGAAGTTGGCAGGCGGAAAATAGGACTTTTAGTGGATGGCCCGAATATTCTCAGAAAAGAATTTGATGTAAATCTTGAGGAGATAAGGGACGTCCTGAAAGATTATGGGAATATCAAAATCGGGCGCGTTTTTCTTAACCAATACGCCTCTGACAAGCTTGTGGAAGCTATCGAAAATCATGGGCTTGAACCTATAATTTGTTCGAGCGATGTTGATGTGCGCCTCGCAGTAGAGGGCATGGAGCTAGTATATAATCCTAATATTGATACTCTTGCAATTGTTACAAGGGATGCGGACTTCAAGCCTTTGTTGAACAAAGCAAATGAGCATGGCAAAGAAACTATCATTTTTGGAGTTGAGCCCGGTTTTTCCACAGCGTTAAAGAATTCTGCGGACTATGTTATTCTTATGAAGAAAGACAGAATGAGCAGTTATGATGAGTCCAATGAAATGGGGTCCGGTGAAGGAAAAATTGATGCATCGGAATATCAGGACAGTATGTACGAAGAGTCCATAGAAAAAACCTAATTTATGCCTGTCCCTTTTGATATTCCTTTCTTACTTTTTTAATGGTAGTTAACTTCTACGCCAAGGATTTCTTTCTCTCCTGCAAAAACATCACGTGCTATCTCGGCACAGCCTATTGCAGCATGCCATTTTCCAAGACACTGACATTCTTGCCCCAGATGTGCATGGATTTTTTTCTGTACATATCCAAATTCGCCTACGGATCCAGCAAGAAAAACGTCTCCGATTGTTTTATAGTCCTTAAGAAGAAGCTGCATTGACGCAATTTCCATGGCGGCGAACAGTGAAATAGTATCAAGAGCCAGGAGGGCAGAGCTTTCTTTTTTTTCGGCTGCAAGGAGTAGTTCTTCCCTATCTTTATATGGAGTCATTTTCAAAGCTCCGGCTTCCATAAAAGCCTGGTTGGCGGTGCGGTATCCGTTATCTACGTCCCTTATAGCTTGCAGGTCAAGGGGCCCGTGATGAACACCCGGGGCAAATATGCAAGCATCGATTGCTCCAATTACCTTCCCGTCGGCAATGGCAAGAGTAACAGTATTTGAACTTATATCGGAAACCACGAAGTTATTATAACCAAGGCGCAGGATGTGGTAAGCAATTCCTAATTTCTCGGGACTTGTTAGATGGGAAAATACCTTCATTCTAGGATCTACCTTGCTCTCCGTATGAAGTCCAGGGATTGCTATTGCCGGAATTCCAGAGTTCCGAATGGCATCAAAAACTCTTGTACCCCCTCCTGTCTTTTTTCCTGCTCCTTCAATACTTTTGAGCCCTCTTCCTTCAAGATTCCTGATATCATTTATTGTGGAAAAACCATCTCCCATCGAATACGTCAGTGCAATAAGGTCGATTTTCTCACGCTGAATTCCAAAATGTTCCTCAAGCGAGGTCAAAATCTCATTTTCGGACATGGCTGCTGCCTCAGCTCTCTCAAGTTCAAAGGTATGGGTACTTTCTCCTTCTATGAGAGCAAAACGCATTGCAGTTGTGCCATGATCAATCCCTATAAAGGCCAATTACCTGTCTCTCCTTTAACGCCTCAGAAGGCAGTTTTCAAGATTTCGTTCAGTTCATCCATAATTCTATCTCCCTCGTCAGCGGTTCCAACTGTTGTTACCAGTCTTATTTCCTGAAAACTCCTGCCTTCAGAGAGCAATAGCCTCAAATTCCCTCTCGCATCCGCACGCAGTGCTTTCCCAGTGAGGCTGCCTCCCGCAACGCCTTTTACAGAAATTACGGTTGGGATTACTTTTTTTACTTCAGGGTGCTGGCTTACAAGCTTTACAAGTTTTTTACCAGCCCTTCCCCCGATGATTGTCGTATGTACTCCACCAAGCTTATTTTTCAAGGAGCTTTGCGCGTTCTCCTGTAAGTTAGTTTTGTTTTCCGTCATTGTAGTCAAACCGGTAATCTGTTCCCCTGACAACTTTTTCCTTTTCTTATTTGTCGTTTTTATATTTATCACGTATATCTATTTATCCGGTTAGAATCTCAAAGAAGTGTTGCAGACTATAAACCTTCTTATCAAGGTTTTGTCCTGAAGCCAGAAGCTATAAAAAAAGGTATCTCCAGGATCTCAGAAACACAGAGCGCCAGATCCTGGATTATGTCGTTTTTCTCTAAAAACGCTTTTTTGGGAAAGTCCGTTTTTTTCGTTAAAATCAGATATTTTCAAGTTCCTTCATGCTTATGAGCCTGATGCCTTCTTCTTCAAGTGTTTTAATTGCCTTTTCAATGTCATTGACCCTGACTATTAAAAGGGCTTTCTGATCCTTGGTGACAAAAGCATATGCATAGTCAATGTTGATCTTGACTTTTCCGAACACTTCTGCAATACGTGACATGCTGCCTGGGACATCGTTCATTTCGATTCCCATAACATTGGTTTCGGAAACGGTAAACCCTGCATCATGGAGTATTTTGTGAGCATAGTCGGATCTGTCCACAACCATGCGGATTATTCCGAAGTCTCCGGACTCGGCAATGGTAAATGCCCTGATATTTATGCCGGCGCTTTTCAGTTTATTTGCGACGTTTGCAAGTCTGCCAGGTTTATTTTCCGCAAAAAGGGAAATCTGCTTTATAATTTTATCTTCCATTCCAGCACCCATGTCCTTATATTGCTTGTTCTATGTAATTATACTGTTTATCCTTATTCTCTCTTACTTCTTTTTATAGTCTTCTTGCCAGAGTATAATATGAGTTCCTATGTCAATATAATATAGTCTCTATGTATACTTTAAGCTTACATACAGTTTTTAAGCTTATGACCAGTTATAATCAACTCAGTAATAAATCGTCTATTTAGAGTGTTATCTACTGGTATTGTTCTTGTATATAAACCTAAATCTTTTCTGCACTGGCTATTTAATATTACATCTGTGAATTTTAATTATATCTATGAACTTAATATTACATCTAAGAACTTTACTTTACGTCTGGCTCAGCATTGAAAATGAAACTCAAAAGTTCGTCCCCAAAAAAGTGAAACCTGCAGGGCAGTAATATTTGCAGGTTTTGTTTTATTTGCAGGTTTTGTTTTCGCTCTTTGAAGCTTTCAAATCTTTCGCTTATCGATAACTTTCTTTGATTTTCCTTCAGAGCGGGGCAGAGAGCCGTGCTCCACCAGTTCTACCTGGACTGCAAGATTAAGTACACTTTTTAATGCACTCGAAATCTTCTTTTTAAGTGCCATCATGTCTGACATTTTATCACTAAAAACAGACTCATTCATTTCAATCTGGACTTTCATGGAGTCAAGGGGTCCAATCCTGTCTACAATGATCATGAAATGGTTCCCGACTTCAGGAATCTTCATGAGGACCGATTCAACCTGTCCTGGGAACACATTGATGCCGCGTACGATAATCATATCATCCGAACGCCCGCTGATGCGTGTAATCCTGGGATGGGTTCTTCCGCACACGCAGGGCTCCGAAATCTTTCGTGTAAGGTCTCTTACTCTGTAACGGATTAGAGGAAGAGCTTCTTTATTGAGAGTCGTGATTACGAGTTCTCCAATCTCGCCATCAGGAACAGGCTCATCTGTTTCGGGATTAATTATCTCAACAAGGAATTTGTCTGCCCATATATGAATTCCGCACTGTTCTGAGCATTCGGTAAAGAGAGGCCCGCTCATTTCCGATGTTCCGTAAATATCAATAGCTTTAATCCCTGATTCGTCTTCTATACGTTTCTTGAGTTCTTCGGACCAGGGCTCGGCTCCGAAAAATCCCATCTTTAATTTAGTGTCATCCCTGATACTAATGCCTTCTTTCCTTGCAGTCTCAATCAGATAAAGGAAGTAAGAAGGCGTGCAGGCTATAGCAGTGACGTCAAGGTCTCTCATAAGCTCAAGCTGGCGTTCAGTATTTCCTGAACTTGTAGGAAGTACGGTTGCACCCAGTTTTTCGCTTCCGTAATGAGCACCGAGTCCACCTGTAAAAAGTCCGTACCCATAACTTACCTGAAGGATATCATTTTTCCCCAGTCCAACAGAAGTAAATCCTCTTGCAAGAGATTCTGCCCACTCATCAATGTCATTCTGGGTATACCCTACGACTATAGGTTTGCCTGTAGTACCTGAAGAAGCGTGGAAACGAGTGAGTTTTGAGTTAGGGACGCAAAACATACCAGTTGGATAGGTATCTCTGAGATCCTGCTTAACTGTAAAAGGTAACTTTCTGATATCTTCAAGAGTTTGGATGTCTTCCGGCTTAACTCCGTGTTCATCAAACTTTTTTCTATAAAAAGGAGAGTTTTCATACACATAATGTACAAGTCGCTTCAACTTTTCTTCCTGCAGCTTATTCAAATTCTCTACAGGCATTGTCTCTATCTCAGGATCCCAGTATTCTGGCATTTTTTCACACTCTGTATATCTTATGTTCTGGGCTCTCGATATCAGGCCCGACATTTTCTAGCTTTTTTCCTGCACATCTCATTTCATGCCGCTTTAAGGTCATGTTTCAGTTCTCTTCATCTCTCTAATATTGCTTTTTTACTCCGATTGCTTTCTTACTCCGGAGTTTATTATTTTCGAGTTTATTATTTTCAACGGAGATATACTTCCGGCAAATATAATATGAAGATTGGCTGGATTAATATGAAGATTAAGCTAGATTCTCATATAAATATTAGCTGTTAAGCCGAAAAAAGATTTTATATGTAAGCCCGAAAGCTGGATGCATAAAGGGCGAAAGTCCACCGAGTGATCAATATATGGATTTTGTGATAATTCGGCAGGTTTGCGCATCCGGTAAATTCTATAATTCCCGGATTACGTTACCGGATTCCATTACGATTCAATTACCGGATTCAATTACTGAATGTAGTTATTGGATTCAGTTCTCGAACTTCCGGTTTTATGAGACAAAATGAGATTTCAAGTATACTATGAATTTAGGGATTTTTGAAGTATATTCTGAAGAATGAACTTCTTTTGATTTTATTCTGAAAAATAAACTTCTTTTGATTCAATTCTGAAGAATGTAACCTCTTTTTACTTGGAGAAATCACTCATTTTCAAACTCTTCGATATCATCCTCAAAAGAGATCTCTTTTGACGTTCCTCCAAGAGAAGTTTCCAGAATTTTCTTTGTTCTTTCCCTGCATTTATCCAGCACTTCTTTCATGTCACCGATCACATCGATTCCGGCAGCCCCGGAATGTCCGCCGCCTGTGCCATTGTATTCGTTACCTATATCTTCCATTAGCTGGCCAAGGTTAACCCCGGCACTTACAACGTCACGCTTTGCTCTTGCACTTATCCTGACGCTTTCACCTTTGGATGTACCAACAAAAGCGACATCTGCACCGATATTAATGAGCATGGAAGACGCAGAACCTCCAAAAGAGCTGACATGGGAAGATGCTATCAACATATCCTGCACTCTGTCGAGCTCGATGCGGCTTGCGGCTTTCAGGATAGCTATGCGCATGGAAATATCCTGTGGGGTAGCAGCCATAAGGTCCAGTACTTCCCCGTACTCAATGCCGCTGTCCTCTATGATTCTCGATACTGTCCGGAATGTATCTGCCGATGCATGTTTGAAATGCCCGGTATCAGTTACGATTCCCGTGAGCATCCCGATCCCCACCCGCCGGTTAATAGGTGCTCCCATTGCTTTTAAGATATTGTAAACTATTTCTACGGTAGAAGTACTGTTCCTATGCAGGAAAAATTCGGAATTTTCTGTCAGAGCAGTAGTTGTATGGTGATCGATCACACAATACCTGGTAAGCTCCAGATCATTTAATTGCGCTTTTGTGGAGGTATCAACCACAACGACAAAACCGTAATCCGCAGGATTGGGTTTATCCACAACTTCAATGTCAAGTCTATCTATAAGCACAGCAGCTACACGGTTGCAGCCATCCACAAGTCCGACAGTGCCTCCTATAGCTTCGGAAAGGGCAAAAGCACTGCTAACCGCGTCCGGATCTGCATTCCGGTGACACAAATACAAAATATTCCGATAGTCAAGGAGCCGGTTGAAAAACTCCGCTTCATCAACTTCCATTGTCCACTCTGGCTATCGTTTTTATAGGCATTGATCTCCCTGGATTCAAGAATTTTGAGATTTTTGCATGGTTTTTTTATGACTTTTGGCAAAGTTATACTTTATTTAATATTCCTTTATGCTGGAATGAAAAATAAAATTATTGTGCCCTGGGTCCCAAAGCCTGCTGAATCTGCTCCTGAAGTTGTTTAAAGCGAGATGTGAGCCTTTCTTCCTGCCTGGATATGGACTGAAGCCTGAGTGAGAGTGTTTCTTCCCTGTCTTTCAGTTTTGTAATGGACTCTTCCTTGTTCGTTTTTATTACTAACTCCCCTACATTTCGGTAGACTATTGCGTCGTCAGTGAGTCTTTCCAGCTCGTCAAGAGCCATCTTTGACTCTTTTTGCATAGCTTCAACCTGTGATTTTTGCATAGCCAGAGCCTGTATCTGCTGCTGTATCTGCTGAAGCTGTGCTATCTGGTTCTGAATTTGAGGAGGTAATTCTGCAGTCATATGATTTTCACCTGAGTCCTCAATAAACCTGAAGGGATTTTAATGTTTCTGTCCTTACAGCTTCTGAAAAGTTTCCCTTCGCCATTTGAAATTAATCTTGAGCCCTTTTGTCAGAAATTAAAATAACAGATTAATCCTGGATCTAACAGTATAATATTTATTAATTTGAGTTCTATTTGAGTTATATTTGAGTTATATCTGAGTTATATCTGAGTTATATCTGAATTATATCTGAAGATAAATGACCTTGTTAATCTCCAACCCGAAGGTTTGAAAAAATTGCTTGAGAATGAATAATTATAAAAGAACCCTTTATCAAAAAAGATCGTAAAAAATCATTTATCAAA
>NZ_LZPK01000388.1:0-19871 GCF_001729375.1 Methanosarcina sp. A14
TTAACCGAAAATCAAAAAATAAATGAAACAAGTTTTAAATGAGGAAAAAAGCAAATGAATCTATGTGAAAGTTCAGAGTTTTCAAATAGAAAACTTCTCCTCTCCCTTTTCTGTTGTTTTACTTTCCTGCCTGACCTGAGTAATCAGCCTTTCGAGCTGATCCCGTGAGATGCTTTTATGTTTTTCTTCGGTGCAGACCTTGACTTTATCGATCAGGGCGCAGAGTTCCTCCCGCTCAAGGCAGAAGCCTATGCTGTTAATAATGCCTTTTAAGGCTTTTGTGCCGGTATGCTTTCCTACGACAAGATTGCGCTTCCCACCAACCATTTCCGGGAGGAAGAGTTCATAAGTACGCGGTTCTTCCAGGATTGCTGCAACATGGATTCCGGATTCATGAGTAAAGGCGTTTTGCCCAACAACCGCTTTATTTACCGGGGGCGTGATACCTGAATATTCCGAAACCATTCTGGAAAGCGAAGTTAGCTTCGTGGTGTCATAGCGGTCAATACCGTACTGAACCCTTAGGGCTACCATTACTTCTTCAAGGGAAGCATTTCCTGCACGTTCTCCGATCGCATTAACTGTGGTATGGAGCTGTTTTGCCCCGGCCTCAGCAGCTGCAAGGGTATTTGCGGTGGCCATTCCTAGGTCGTCATGGCAGTGGATACAGATTGAGGTATTAACTTCCTTGAAAATTTCACTAACAAGATAGTGTGTCGTTGTAGGGTTAAGGATACCGATCGTATCTGCAAGGCTTAAGTACTGCACCTTATATTCATTTTCGACTTCCTTGAAAGCCTTTTTCAGGCGGTCAATCGGGGTCCGGCTAGCATCTTCGGCTGCAAAACGTACTTTTAACCCGTGATCGGTCGCATATTCAATGGTTTCCTTGGCACAGCCAAGCATCTCCTCCAGGCTTCGATGATACTTGTATTTGAGGTGCATGTCCGACATTGCAATAAAAATACTCACAATATCGACATCACATTCAAGTGCAGCGTCCACGTCCCCTTTTACTGCTCTTGAGAGGCAGCAGATCCTTGAATTAAAGCCCTGATTTGCAATTTCCTTAACGGTTTCCTTTTCATTTGCGGAAACTACCGGAAATCCGGCTTCTATAACCTCGACACCCATAGAATCAAGTTCACTGGCCATTGCCAGCTTCTGTTCCTTTGTGAACACAACGCCTGGAGTCTGTTCCCCATCGCGCAGGGTCACGTCACAGATTTCGATATCTAGGGGGCGATATTCGATAAAATCCATAAGTTCGTTTCTGGAATACTGCTCGCTCTCTGACATTACTACTACTTCCTGTGATTTTTAATTACTGTGATGAATTTTTAATTATTTTTAATGATATATAGATGATTCATCTGAAAAATAACTCAAAGGCTGAATAAGGAGGTACGAGGGTTCAAACGCCCCTAAAAGTCAGAAAATCCTGTATCTCGTAAAAATTAAGCATAGCTTTACCTGCATATGTATAAATGTTTTCCTTGGAGGAATAGAATTTCCGGCAACGGCTTCTCGAAAAACTGGGTAAAAATAAGCTCAAGTTTGACAAATTAGATTATATCTGTAGATTTTCAGTTAAAGATTCATGAGAAGATTAAAAGATCTCCAGGACAGAGAAAAAAACTGAAATTAATAAGAAAGCATAATTATTGAGTAAAACCATTTTTCTGGTTTAAACCTCTATTCCACAGTATTTTTTTGAAAATCAATATTTTTTTCGATAGCGTTTTTTGAAACCCCTCAAATAACAAAGCCAAATTGAAATTTTGCTGAAAATTGGATACAATCTTTTTTTGGTCTCTGAACATACCATCTAGCCATTTTTAACTCCTGTACAGAAAGCTAATAAATTGACGTTAAGATTAAAATCGATAGCGGAAAAACAATGACTATCCGGAAAAATACTGCGGAAAGTAAGTTTAGAAAGTGGGTTCAAAAAGTGAGTTTAAAGATACTTCTCTAGTTATATGCAAAGACTTTTTCTCAATACTTAATGAAGCATCTTTAAAATTAAGAAGTTAAGGGGTCTCTCAGAGTAACAAGTAAAAGTTTACTCAGAGTAACAAGTAAAGACTTGCTCTAAGGTGAACGTAAAAGCTTATTCTCAGATAAAAATCAAAGCTTGCTCTCAGGTAAGTTTTCTCTGGACCCTTTCATAAAAGCAGGTATCTGAAATCCTTACAAAGCGCGCAGGAAATCTGGATTTCTTAAGTTTAACAACATCAGCAGGCTTGATCCTGTATGATTTTTGTCCGTCAATCGCAATAACAGCCTCTTTTTTTGGAGCCGACAGCCTTATAGTAATCTCGCTGTCTGACGGGATAACCCAGGGCCTTGAGGAGAGTTTAAAAGGAGCGACAGGAACAACCACGATAGCATTTACCCTTGGACTTATGATAGGACCGCCTGCGCTCATCGCATAAGCAGTAGAGCCTGTAGGGGTCGCAAAAACCACACCATCCGCACGCATCGAGTCCAGAAGGCAATCTCCAACATAAACCTCAAACTGAATGATCTTCGCAGGCTTTGCAGACATTATTGCAATCTCGTTCGTTGCAGTCTCAAGCATTTCCCCGTTAAGGAAAACATCGACTCGCATTCTGTCGCTGTAAGAAAAACCGTAAAGCACCTCTTCTATAGTTTCAAGGGCGTCTTCGGGCTCAACATCTACAAGAAAGCCAAGCGTACCCATATTGATTCCAAGTATGGGAAGAGGGTCTTTCATCTTAGCAATATTCCGGAGGACTGTGCCATCCCCTCCTACGCTAATAATGAGTTCCACTCCTTCATCTCTCATTTTTTCAACCGGAGTACCTTCTATTCCTAGTACCTCAGCCGTGGGAGTGGCGACAAAAATTTGAACCTTTGAACTGAAATGAGCAAGAATTTCTCTTACCTTTTCAATTATTTCAGGCCTGTCGCAGCGCGCAGATATTCCTATTTTTTTTATCGCCAACTTATCCTCCAAAGAGTAATTCTAAAAGCTTTTCGTGTACATGTCCGTTGGACGCAACCATTTCCACTCTTGAAGTAACATTATCAGGAAGTCTTAAAGAATTTCCGTATCCGTCCGTAACAAGCCCGCCTGCTTCGGCCAGAATCAACTGCCCTGCTGCCACGTCAGTCACGCGCAAAGCATTTCGGACGTCAACAAAAGCATCAAGCCTGCCTGAGGCTACATAACACAGCTCAAGGGCTACACTTCCGAATAACCTCACCCTTCTGACGCTACTGCATATCTTTCGGGTCCTTTCTATATTTTGCCGGTAGCCGTAAACACTGACGCACAATTTATTCAGCTCCGAGTTAACGGAAGCTTTTATTCTTTTTCCGTTAAGGTAAGCCCCTTTTCCAGCTTCTGCATAGTATTCCTCGCGTAATGCAAGGTTACTCACATACCCGAACCTGAGGTCTGAAAGGTCGTGAGAAGAAACGGCTAGAGAAACACTGTAAAATGGAATTCCTACTGAGGAATTATATGTCCCATCAAGCGGATCTAGAACAACAGAAAACTCAGGTGAATCCCCTAAAACACGTTCGCCAAGCTCTTCGCTGATAATTCTCATTGACCTGCCGTCTTCTTTAAGGACTTCGACGATAGCATCCTCTGCTGCGAGGTCTATTTTGGTAGTCGGAGTACCGTCGGCTCCCATACAAACAAAACTGCCTGCAGCATCAGTACCTGCAAGATCACAGATAGAATCTGATGCGGCTTTAAAAGCCTCTCGAGATAATTTCAAAAATCCTGAATTTGTTGAATTCATGTCTTAGCCATTTTTCCCAATTAAAAGTTCCAAATTCTATTTCCTTCATTCAAAAGATAAGGATTTCGAATTTTCGATCTTTGAGGTAGTAAGGAATACAATGCAAAATATATAATTTATGTATGAAATTTCTGGGTCCCAGAAATATAGTTCCAGATATTCAGGTTGAATATCCGGAAACAATCAAAGCCGGAGTCGATATAAACTTAGATTCCGGCACCTTTATTTGTATTACTCTTTAGACAGGCCAATAGCCTTATTTGTCTTTTCAATTGACTTTGCACCGTCGCTTTCAAGTTCCATCATGGCCCTTATAGCGTCCACATTTTCCGGAACTACAATCGATTCTTGATGGACAGCCTGGAAGAAATAAAGCTCCTTATCCCCTACGGTTATTGATTCAGGCCATATGCAGTTCTCCCACATATCGTTTCTGGGGCGCTTCATATCCCTGGCAAATTCCATAATTTCCGCTGTAGACGACATGCCCTGTCCCACGAAACGGATTCTTGGCTGGGAACCAAAGATGTTTTTAACATCATCTACAGTGCAATCCTTCTCGACTTCCATATTCACGGTGTGTACGTGCATCAGGGTTGTCGGGATCTTCAGGGCTGCACTTGTAATATTAATCTGTGGAAGCACACTTTTTACATCAGGCCCGTGGTGGGACGGAAGCTTAATAGGATCAGGTACGATTGCATTAATTGGCCCTTTCTTTACATCATTAGGATCGGTTGCTCTCCTTGCAAGAATTACCCTGGCCTTTTTTACCCCCAGTTCTTTATCTATCGGGTAAATAGCCCTGCAAAGTGCTGTTGTGTTGCATGAGACAACCCTTACAAGGTCACGGCCCACAGCCTTCTCGTAATTGCAAATCGCATTAAATGAAAAACCTGTAAGTGAATGCTTTTCGCCGCCCTGCCAGATTGCCTTTACCCCGGCCTTTTCATACATAGGCTTATTTTTTTCACCGATTCCCCCGGGCGTACAGTCTACAACCAGGTCAGCCTTTTCGACCATTTCTTCAACTGTCCCAGCTGCGGGCATTCCTGCCTTCTCAAAAGCTTCAAGATTTGCAGCTGGGGCATATATGTCATATCCTAGCTGGTGAGCCACTGCAGCTTCATAGTTCGGCTTTGTTTTGGAAATTCCAACAACTTCCATATCGTCCTGAGCCCTAACGGCATCTGCAACTCTTTTTCCAATAGTTCCGTAACCATTTACTGCGATTTTTGCTTTAACCATTTTATCCAATCCTTTATAATCCAATTCTACCCAACTTGATATATAGCCTAAATCACTAAAAATTTAAATTTAACCGAATATCGTAATTTCGGACAAAAGATTACATATTACATAAGTCTAGAATGCAGGCATAAATTTAAGGTTTATCCAGAAGTACAACTTTTTCTACAATCTTGACCTGTTCATTGCAAACTGCCCGACACATAATCCAAGATATCGCTTTAGCAGATCTTTTTCGAGTATCTCAACTTAAGTCTGAACCTGGTATCTTGGAACACATGGAGTTATTATAGATAAAGTCAGATAAATGCTTTTCCCGAGATATCTTATTAATTAAAGAAACTAGAAGACAGATTCCGAAATTCGGAAGCTTACAGATCCTTTTTCGATAGGTTATGCCTGAAAATTGAACAGGAAAGAAAAGAAAGAGACAAAGACAGGAAAACTGAGTAGGAAGGAAAAGAAAGAGATAAAGATAGGAAAAAGGAGATGGACCGGAAAAAAGAAGATAAAGACAGGAAAAAGGAGATAAAGATAGGAAAGAATGTCAGCTCTGAAAGAAGAAGTAAAACGAAAAAAATAAAAAGTTTAATTTGCAAGGATAAGGGCTTCTCCCCGTGAGAAGTTAATTTCCCTAATTGAGCCTTCAACAGTCATTTGATCTCCTAGAATTCCAGTAAGCTGGATTGATTTACCTTCAACCAGAATCCTTGCTACGGAATCCATAACTCTCTCACGCTCATCTCCACGAAGCAAGAACACATTGAGTTCACACATTTTTATATTTCTCCTTATAATTCATTTTATATTTTTCAATTTTGTTGGTCTAAATTCAGTATAATAATATTTTCTATGCCGTGGTATTAGCACTTTACTACATGCGCTAACTACATGCGCTACTGCATGCATTAAATTGTTTTTATGCCATCCATAGCTATAGCTATTAGTGAGCCTGATAGATAAGAAGCTTCCGAAAACTTCTCAGAGGAAAACTCAGGGACAGTAAAACTCAGGGATAGTTCATCAGTTTTGCAATGGACAAGTCCTTTTCAAGTCCCAGGTCTTCAGCAACACACTCACATTTAGTAAGAAGCATGTACGCAATTGCCCCAAAATTATGCTCGGATAGGGTTTCGTAATTGGCCATGCCCTTGCTAATAATAAGAGTCGCATCTTTCATTGCCTGAAGAAGTTCGGCCGGAGCCTCCTCAATCAGGACACCTACGGCATTTGAACCGGTTGTCAGGACTCTATCGACTTTTTTATCAATATCGAATTCTCTTACCTCTTCTAATGTCACGTCTGTCAGAATGGGTCCACCCCGAACTACGAGTGTGATCTTTCCACCGAGTTTTTTGATGATATCAAAAACGAGCGTATCAAAGAGAATTTCTCCGCAATTGTCGGCAATGTAAACAACGTCCTGCATGAGCCCGAGCATTTTGGGAGTGTCATCCACACCAAGTCCTTGTTCAAAGTATTTCTGAAAAGCAGCCTCAAATTTGTCTTCACTGGCATCAAACCCCATAATTCCGAAATCAAAGTAATTCGCAATCACAGATGCCAGTACTGCACGCCTGAAAAGTTCCCCATTATCAGGAGAATTTTTGTAAATATTTTCTTTCGCTACAGGCAGGACTTTCAGCGCAGCCTGGTCGATAAGTTTCTTTGTTACCGCATAAGGGTCATTGTCTTCCAGAACCTCGTAGCATTTTCTGTGAACTTTAGTGGCTACGGAAGCAGATACCACGTCTGGGCTGTAGTTTTTGGTCACAACTTTAAGGCATTCCTTAATGGTCTTGCTTATTAGGTCTTCATCGTCAGTAGAAAGTTTAGACTGAAAATGTACTCTTGAAAGCAGGCAATAGGTACAGCGTGGGTTCATCTTCATAGAAACATTTCCTGTTTTTGATCCGAAAATAGGTTTTGCCAGATTGCTATAGGTATTTGCGGCAAATATGATAAGAATTTACTCTTCTGATAGAGTGGATGTTTAAAAATATAACTGAAACTGAAGCATAGAAAAGTCTAGAAGAATGACTAAAAAGAAAATATAGTAAGGATGCCCTTTCCCACTTTTATAATCTGGTCTGGATTTGAGCGGATATTCCTACCCTGGATTATCTATTGTTCCTGCGTTCAAAGATCCTGCTTTTCAGAGAATTCAGGGCTATTTTATAGACTAATTTTCAGAATCATTGTTTCAAAAGCAGTTTGAACCTAAATTACATACTTTCCATATCAAGGATATTGAGGTGACACGAAAATGAACTGCGGAGACTTAAAAATGGGTCAGGTTCTTCGTTGCGAAGCATGTGGTTTTGAACTTCAGGTAGTAAAGGAGTGCGGAGATGTATCCTGCTCTACCGACGCATGCTGTACCGGCAATGTAACATGCTGTGGAGAACCAATGAAATTAAAACAATAAGTCAAGTAAATAAAATAACAAACACATGAGTGAAAATTCCAAAATATTTGAATGAATATAAATCCCGGAAAAGTCCAGGAAAGTCCGTAGAAGGGTGGTAAAGATGAGCCCGGAAGAATTTCTTTGTTAAGGGCTTTTCTGGAATTTCAAAGCTCAATAGTGTGTTTTTTGCTGCCTTTTTTCTTTCATTTTTCCCAGGAAACTCTGGATCAACCTGGTTGATAAGCATGAGCTGACAAACCAGATTAAAAGAGCAATAATAATTGAAAAGCTCCACCTGTTAAGGTACTCCATACAGAGAGCAGCAGTGAGCACACATATAGTGCAACCTATCATCCCTGCACTAGCTCCAAGGGCAATGTCAGAAGCTTGCTCAGAGCTTCCGAAATGTCCTGCCATTATCACGGCAGCTACCATAACAGCTGGAAAAGCTGCAAAAACTCCAGCAAAAGATTTTGAAGGTATTATCTGCAGCATGATATAACAGGCAGCAACAGCAATTCCCCCGAAGACGAACCTGAGAGCAAGGTCTTTGAAATCTAATTTCATGATATAACTCCTTATTGCAACTTTTCTAAAAGAACTATTAAAATATATTAAATATTCCTGATCAATACTATTTTTATTCCTCTTATACAAGGAAACCGTTATAAATTCATTACTGGTCATATTGTTTGGTTTGAGACCCGATTTGATAGAACTCTATATTAATATCAGAGAGCATACAATCTAGCAAGACGTCACTGGTATGGAGGAGGAAATCAGAGGAAATCCTTGTCGGGTACATGCGGGAGATAATAATTGGTGATGACTATTTTTATTAAAAACTAAAACCATTAACCTACAGATATGACTATTTCCTTTTAAAAACTAAAACCAGCAACCTACATACATGACTATTTCCTTTTAAAAACTAAAACCAGTAACCTACATACACGACTATCTTTATTAAAAACTAAAATTAGTGACCTACATACACGACTATCTTTATTAAAAACTAAAATTAGTAACCTACATACGCGGCTATCTTTATTAAAAACTAATACCAGTAACCTACACACATGACTATTTCTTATTAAAAATTAAAACCAGCAACCTGCACACACGACTATCTTTATTAAAAATTAAAACCAGCAACCTGCACACAATTCTTTTTTTACATTTTACTTTTTTACATCACTCTAAATTTTATAGTAAATTCTGTCCCATTGTCTTTTTTTAGTTCAAGTTTGCCTTCTAACTGGTCTATGAGAGTGTTTACCAGTTGCATGCCAAGGCTAACAGGATTCTCCAGATCAAACTCTCCGGGTATACCTATTCCATTGTCTGAGACTATCAGGATGAAACTGGTACCTTGAGATTCCTCTTTTTTGCTTCCTGCTATATTGTCTTTATATCCACCTGATTTCCCTTTACAAAGTTTAATTTGAATCTGCCCGTTATCTCTGTCGACAAATGCATGTTTAAGAGAATTTGAAACGAGTTCGTTGACGATTAGCCCTAATGGAACTACAGTATCCATATCAAAAAAAATATTTTCTTCCAGATCCATGTTCAATCTGATATCGGCATTTCTAGATCTGTACGTCTGGAAAATGTTCTCAACAAGCCTTTCTAGATATTTAGAAGAGTTCAGTACCTCGCTTTCCCCGCCTTCGTGCAGCTCTTCGTGAATGAGAGCCATAGAAACTACTCGATTCTGGCTTTCCCTGAAAGCTTCAACAACTTTCGTATCATTGAACTTATCAGCCTGAAGATCGAGAAGAGAAGAAATTACCTGAAGGTTATTCTTAATCCTGTGGTGGATTTCCTTTTTACGGACAGTTTCTATACTCTTAAGGAAATGTTCTGTCTTTTTTCTTTCAGTAATGTCTTTTAATACTCCGATAGCCTCACAAGGCTGGCCATCATAACCCTTAAGCCAGACTCCGTTATTTTCTATATAAATACAACTTTCATCTTTTTTTCTCAACCTTAATTCTTCCTTAAATCTACCTCCGGTCTTTCTAGCACTCTGAAATTTTTCATCCCCACTACTCGTATCTGTCAGATGGATATTTTTAAGCCACACTTCCTTGCCAAACCTCTGGAACTCTTCAAGGCTATAACCTGTAACTTCTTCTATAGCACCTGCCCAACCGCTCTTGTCTGTTCTTAAATCATATTCATAAACCACCTGCCCTGTCTGCTCTGTAGCGATTCTGTATCTTTCTTCACTTTTCCGGAGTTTTTCTTCAACTCTTTTACTTCTAGTTATATCTCTGGAGATAACTGAAATAGAAATCAGATTTTTAGAGGCGTCAAAAATCGGAGAAAAGGTTACTGAAACGTTTATTACTCTACCATCTTCTCTTAACCGTAAAGTCTCATAATTGTGGATTTTATCTCCCTGTTTAAACAGTTCAATTAACTCTTCTGTTTCCTCAACTAAGATGGACGGTTCAAGGATGGATATGGGTTTCCCAATAATTTTTTTAGTTGAATAGCCATAAGTTTGCTCTGCACCTTTGTTCCAGCTGGTAATAGTGCCATCAAGCGATATAGTTAAAATAGCATCATTTGATAACTCCACAATATCTGCTAAACTCCGGATTCTTTCTTCTTCCTTCTCACGCCTGGAATTTTTTATCTGTTCCAATGTTCCT
This sequence comes from Methanosarcina sp. A14, assembly GCF_001729375.1. NCBI lineage: Archaea > Methanobacteriati > Methanobacteriota > Methanomicrobia > Methanosarcinales > Methanosarcinaceae > Methanosarcina > Methanosarcina sp. A14. Next base: position 10,101 of record NZ_LZPK01000388.1, read on the forward strand.
TCCCTTTTGATTAACACAAACTGGTGATTGATAGCCGCCTCGATGATTTTCGTTGCATCAAACCTATCGAGAGAATAGGTGCAGAGAGCTATCATCTGATAATTGCTTATGGCACTGTCCAGTTTTATCTCATAGTTAACAAAATCACTCCAATCCTTATTCTCCAGCCACAAAGCAGTTCCACTTAACCTCAATCCATCGTATCCATTTGCCAGAGCCTGATTGAGTTTTTCAACCAAGTTGTTTAAGATCCTCTTCGAATCAAAAACGCCCTCTTCTGCATAAAACCGACTGTCGGGAATAATTTGTATTTGTCCTTTTTTCAAGTAACTATCAATATCAGGAACAGTCATTCTCAGAGATTCTTTTGCATATTCTACTTCTAAGGGTCCCGATGTGATCCACATGCTAAACTCATTATTTTCCAGTCCTGTCTTGAAGTAAGGAACCAGCGTATCCATAAAATCTTCTTTTGTTTGATAGAATTGACAAATATGTGTACCCCAGGGCACATCTCCAATAATATCAATGCCAGATTTCCTCAGGCTTTTTTTCACTCCAAATTTCCTCCAAACTGAGAATGTAAAGGCAAATATTTCTTATCTCAATCTACGTGCCCCAATCCTCTTATTTTTCACAATTTTGGCTATAGTATTTTGAACCCGAAGTTAATTACTGAAAAATGTAAGCGCAAGAATAGATTTAATTCTCATAAACATATGTTCTGTTAGTTTTTTCAGATTTAATCAAGACTGACCCCAACAATTGTGTTTTTCACATATAAATTTTATAATGAAAATTAATACGTATATATTGAGCAAGGTGAGTCTGGTTTATACTTATAAAATAACTTAATTCATTAGTCTACTCTAATTACTCTAATATAATACTTTCTTCGATGACAGGAACTCAAGATTTTCTGATATCGAGTATTTTTATCAAGAGATCTTCCTTGAGCCTATACAAAAGTCATCATCTCAAGCTGTCTCAAAACTACCTATCTCAAAACTACAATTGACTCTAATTGGGATAGTATATTCAACTTCGAGGTGAATATATTCCTGAATTTCAGAATAATTTACGACCTAAATTCAAAATCAAAAATGACAATTATCCAATTGTAGAAATAAGTCGAGTTTTAAGACGGCCTGATCCGGAAAGTCTTTTTATTTTTTATTTTTCGTCTCATTACCTTCTAATTTGATTTCTCGCTCCGTGGTTGCAATAGCATACACTTCACCGGTTTCATTTACCAGTGAAGTGGCGGTCAGCCAGATATCAACTATCCTGCCATCTTTGGTAATTCTTTGGGTACGGTAAGGTTCAAGAACCTCAGCCCAGCTAAGCTTTTTCACTATAGACAACTCTTCCGTTTTCCGATCCTCCGGGATCATGCTGCTAACATTCATTGAGAGTGCTTCGGCTTCGCTCCAACCATAAATACTCTCTGCCTTTGGATTCCAAGCCAGGATATTGCCTTTCATATCCTGCAGCGTTATAGCATCGCTTGCATCGTGCACTACTGCAACCAGACGACGCATGGTTTCAGACTCCTTAATCCTCACCCGTTTCATCTCGGTAATATCCGTAAAAGTAATTACCGCTCCTTCAATGGTGTTTTCAAGAGTGCGATAAGGCCGGATGCCCAGTAAATACCAGGTATTTTCCCTAGTCTTGACTTCAATATCTTTGGGTATCAGGCTGTCCAGCACTTCCTTTATGTCCTCTACCAGGCGGTTGTAGCCCAGAAGGTTTGAGACAATATGTCCAACCGGCCTTCCAATATCTGATGGGATCAGGTTTATCAAACGTGTAGCCGGAGGAGTGAAGCGTATGATACGTAGTTGATGGTCCACAAAGATAGTGCCTATGCCTGTTCCAGCCAGCAGGTTATTCATGTCGTTATTGGCTTGAGACAGGTCAGCTACCCTGTTTTGCAGTTCGATATTGACCGTGCCCAATTCCTCATTTACTGATTGCAGTTCCTCTCTTGAGGTCTCCAGTTCCTCATTTGTGGACTGCAGTTCCTCGTTGACTGACTGCATCTCTTCGTTTGCAGATTTAAGTTCTTCATTGGAAGTCGCCAGTTCCTCATTGGAAGCTTTGAGGCTTTCTTCCTTGGCCTGTAACTCCTTTTTCAGCTTTAAGATTCGCACATCCACATCCGTTTTACAGGCATTTTCTCCAGCATTTATGTGGATGGACTTTTCGGTGTCGATCTGCTCTGACTCTGGAATTTCCTCAAAAGTTACCAGGAACAAGTTTAACCAGGTGGTTGTATCATGGTTTCGCTCTACAGGCCGTACTGCCAGATTAATTGTGGTGAAATCGCCGTTGGTTTTAACTCTCACTCTGGGATGAAACACTGGCGCTTTATTTATGACGGCTCTGTGCAGGGCCGTAGTCAATTCTGATCTTAATCCCTCTCTAGCCATACTCAATACGTTCATACCAACTTCACCCGAAGCTGGTTCAAGGTACATGCCAGTACGACCATAGATATACAGGATATTACCGTGTTCGTCAATCAGAACACTTACAGGGGCGTAATATTGCAGCATTGCTTGCTCGATCAGCTCGCGCAGCTTAGGTCTGATTTCTACAGGAACGTTGCCTGAAGGCTTTCTGGCTTCGCTTTTCGTTGATGGTGGGATAAAAGTCCCTATGGAAAGGAAATAATCACTGCTAGGACCTCCTTTTTTTATATACAGTTTTGACCTGCGATCCAGCGTGTCAAAAAGATTTGTGAACTCGCCCACATTTTCGGAGGGACCAAGAAAGAGAAATCCACCAGGGTTCAAAGCGTAGTGGAAGAGGGGAATTAGCTTCTTCTGCAGTTCTTTGTCCATATAGATCAGCAAGTTGCGACAACTGATGAGGTCAAGCTTAGAGAATGGAGGGTCCTTAATGATATCCTGCTCGGAAAAAATAACCATTTCACGAATATTGTGCTGAATATGGTAGTAGCCGTCTGAGTCTAGAGTAAAGAAGCGCTTAAGCCTTTCAGAGGACATATCGACGGCAATATTGGCTGGATAGAGGCCGCTACGGGCCTTTTCAATAGCCTTACTGTCAATATCAGTGGCGAAAATCTGCACCTTAAAATTTTGGTTCAAGTTATCCATTTGTTCCTGGAGTAAAATGGCTATGGAATATGCCTCTTCACCTGTGGAACATCCGGGCACCCAGACGCGTATTGATGACTCCGGGTACTTGCCAGCAAAGAGACACGGAATAACCTGTTCCTGGAGTGCTTCATAAGCTTCAGGATTACGGAGGAAACTGGTGACACCGATTAAAAGGTCATGAAAGAGAACTTCCACTTCAGCAGGCTTTTGCTCTAAATAACGCACATACTCATTTACATTCTCAATATTTAGGACAGCCATGCGCCGTTCAACGCGCCGATTGATGGTACCGTACTTGTAGTGAGAAAAGTCATGACCGGTCTTGATGTGAAGAAAATTGAATATATTTTTCATCAGACCTTCAAATTTTGAGGTTACCTGGTGTGTTTTTCCGAAGACGTAGGGAATATAGGCAATGAGCTGGGCAGGCATCTCTTCAGGCTTCAGGACATAATCCACCTGACCTGTGGCAATAGCACTAAGAGGCATATTGTTGTATTCACTGGACTCGGGAGTCTGTGCCATTACCATTCCTCCCTCAGCCTTAATAGCCTGCACCCCCTTTGTGCCGTCACTACCTGTACCTGAGAGTACAATACCAATAGCTTTCTCTTTCTTGTCCTGGGCCAGAGAGCTGAAAAATATATCAATAGGTAGGCGACGACCGTGCGGCTGGGATGGCTCCATCAACTGGAGCACGCCATCCCGAAGAACCATGTCGCGGTTAGGAGGGATGATGTAAACACAGTTAGGCTCAATATTTACCCAATTTGTAGCTTCGTATACAGGCATCCGGGTAAAGTTTCTGATTAGGTCGGAAAGAATGCTTTTATAATTCGGATCCAGGTGCTGTACCAGGACAAAAGCCGCTCCTGGGTCTTTGTTTGAAGGCATGGCTGAAAAGAAGGCTTCGAATGCAGCTAGCCCACCAGCCGATGCCCCGATGCCTACAATTGGAAATTCCTTTTTTGGAGACTCATCCAAAGATACATCCAGACCAGAATTTTCTCCAGTTGAGATTTTTTCTATAGCTTGCAGCTTTTCTTTTTTTGACCTTTCTATTTCCCCTTTACCTGTAGGCTCCTTTTCCTTATCCGTGTTATCACATCCCTCTTCAATCACAGGGTATTTTTCCTTACCAGAATATCCTAAGGTACGCATATTCTTTTAAAACGTTGTTCAGAAATATACTTGATCATCATCGGACATTATTAGCAACTACTAAATTGTGAAATATACATAAACCCAATAGAGACTCAGTTCCAAAATCTAATGATAAAAGTAAGTGTAACATCACTACATAGATTTATAATTTTATAATTATGTAATAATGTTACGGCACAACAATGGTAACTATAAATCTGACTCTTAATAACTTTTTGGAGCTCCCTTCTCTCTTATATCGTGTCTTAAAATTAAATTTGACTATACAATTGGGGTAAGATTCATGCATTTGAACCGGAAAACGGTAGCATTTAATGTTTACTGTACTTTATTTTATACTTCGAATGCATAAGTTCTATGGGAGAAAATAACGCCTTATGGTCAATGTGTATCTGAATTTCAGAGAATTTACGATCTGAATTTGAAATTAACGTTGCTCATTGTCTAACTGGGAAAATGGTTTGAATTTTAAGACAGCCTCTAAGTATTCCATTAAATATTAAAAGGAGAAAATATAGTGATAAAGTAAGAGGAACGTTTGGTCAGGTGGGATGACAAATAGGGGAAATTACATAAAAAGATAAAACTTCTAAAAATTGTAATATAGAATTTATAATTATAGTCCAAGGTTGTTACTAACAGCAAAAGTCGAAAACATTGAGCTGGCTTGCCATGTGCCTTCTTTTGCCATTTCCCAGAGCATTGCTCGGGCTTATTTTTTATATTGCAATCCGAGGCTGGTTCTTTCCCCGGGCAACGATTCAGCAAACAAGCTTTTTTGGCTTTGTAGCTATTTCTGCCTGGTGGGCCTGTTCTCTCAGTACAGGCTGTGATCGAACTTCAGGATGTAGCTGAGACAGATTACAAAAGTAGGTTAATGGCGGGAGTCAAAACCGCAGGTGAGTGAGGAAGATAAACACAAGAAAAATTGAAAATGAAATTTAACTTGATGGGGGGTTAATAATGTCAAATAAGCTGAATGAGAAGGATTGGGACCTCCTTCTTCGGAGAATCAAGGATGGGAAGTGTACTCCCTTTCTTGGAGCTGGTGCCTGTTCTCAAAAGATTCCTGTTGGTTCCCAGATTGCAAGTGAATGGGCAAAAGATTACGACTACCCAATGAAAGATTCTGATGACTTGACACGTGTGGCTCAGTTTGTGGCTGTAATCACAGACGTCATGACTCCAAAGGAAATGGTCTGTAAAAAAATCAAAGAAAAGTTAAAAGAAGTTGCACCAAGTTACTTCGATAATCCTGATGAACTTCATAGAGTGCTGGCCGATCTTCCACTGCCAGTTTATATTACCACAAATTACGATGACTTTATGGTGCAAGCTCTTAAAAATCGTGGCAAAACACCAATCCAAGAATATTGTCGGTGGAATAAAAACCTCAGGAAATCCAAACAGACGTCATCAGACTATGTTCCTACTCCAGAGAAACCTTTAGTATTTCACCTCCACGGCTGCTATAAAAAACCAGAGTCACTGGTTCTAACAGAGGACGACTATCTGGACTTCTTTGCTGCCAATTCAATGGAAAAAAGCCTGCTTCCACCGAGTATTCAGGAGGCACTTACAGGCACATCTCTTCTTTTTCTAGGCTACAGTATAACTGATTGGGATTTCCGTGTTCTTTTTCGGATTCTTGGTGAATACTTAGAAATAAGTAGTCGTAGAACGCACCTATCCGTGCAGCTCGTGCCAGGGGATGTTTCTGAGGCCCAAATAGAAAAAGCTCAGGAATATCTGGATCACTATTTTGGGAAGCTTGATATCCACGTATACTGGCAAGATTGCTGTGAATTTGCCAAAGAATTGAGAACACGATGGGAGGATTTCAATAGTGGTATCATAAGAAAAGATACCGAGAATAGGCGACCGTTTCCAATTAAAGAAAAAACCGATAAGGTTTCGATACTCTTCTTAGCAGCCGATCCCACTGATGCATCTCGCCTGCGGCTTGGTGAAGAATTTCGAGAGATTCAAGAGAAAATGAAATTGGCCAGGCTTCGGGATCAATTTACATTGGAATTGCCACAGTTGGCGGTTCGCCCATCAGATATATCCCAGGCTTTGCTTGATACACATCCGCAAATCGTCCATTTTTCTGGTCATGGCACACCTACCGGTGCTTTATGCTTTGAGAATCGAGTAGGGGGAACCCACCCTATCACACCTGATGCGTTGGCTGCGTTATTTAAACAATTTAGTGGTCAGGTGAATTGTGTAATATTGAACGCTTGTTACTCAGAGATTCAGGCAAAAGCCATCGCTAAACACATCAAATATGTCATTGGTATGAACCAAGAAATCGGTGATAAAGCTGCTATCGACTTCGCTATTGGCTTTTACCAGGCATTAGGAGGAGGGCTTAGCATTGAAGGTGCATATGAACTTGGGCGTGTACAAATCCAAATGAATATTCCAGAGCATCTAACGCCGACTTTAATAAAAGAAGGTTCAGTCGTAAATGTCGCCGCCCAACAAAATGAGGATTGAGACGATGTGGTTATTGTGCTTGATTTTATACATCGAGTGTGTAAGTCCTTAAGATAAAGTGCTATTCTTAAGGGCAGTGTATACCTGAATTTCGGGAAAATTTACGATCTGAGTTTGAAATTAACATTGCTTATTATCCAAATGGAGAAATGGTTTGAACTTTAAACTTTGTGGGGGATTTTAGTAATGTCAAATAAGCTGGAAGATGAGGATTGGGACCTCCTTCTTCGAAGAATCAAGGATGGAAAGTGTACTCCTTTTCTTGGAGCCGGAGTTTGTGCTGGAAAGATTCCTGTTTATTCTCAGATTGCAAGTAAATGGGCAAAAGATTACGACTACCCAATGAAAGATTCTGATGACTTAATACAGGTGGCTCAGTTTGTGGCGGTGACCGCAGACACTATGACTCCAAAGGAAGAAATATGTAAAAAAATAAGAGAAAAGTTAAAAGAAGTCGCACCAAGTTACTTCGATAATCCTTATGAACTTCATAGAGTGCTGGCCGATCTTCCACTGCCAGTTTATATCACCACAAATTACGATGACCTTATGGAGCAAGCTCTTAAAAGCCGTGACAAAACACCAATCCAGGAAATATGTCGGTGGAATAAATACGCCATGCAATTCAAACGAACATCATCAGATTATGTTCCTACTCGGGAAAAACCTTTGGTATTTCACCTCTATGGTACCTATGAAATAAAAGGGTCGCTGGTTCTAACAGAGTATGACTATCTGGATTTCCTTGCTGCCATATCAAGGACTGCCACATTAAGTAAGCAAAACATTCTTCCACTGCGTATTCAGGAAGCATTTACAGACACATCTCTTCTTTTTCTAGGCTACAGGATAGCTGATTGGGATTTTCATGTTCTATTCCGGATTCTTGCTGACTATTTAAAAGAAAGAGATAGAATGCACATATCCGTGCAGCTCGTGCCAGGGAATGTTTCTGAGGATCGAAAAGAAAAAGCTCAGAAATATCTGATAAAATATTTTTCGGATCTTAATATCCACGTATACTGGCAAGATTGCTGCGAATTTGTCAAAGAATTGAGAAAACGATGGACAGAGAAAGAAAGGGCAGAGAAAGAACAAGCAGAGAAAGAATGGGCAGAGAAGGAGGCTTTTAATCATGGTACCTGAATTCCAGGCTTATGTGGGCCCTCGACCTTTTGAAGAGAAAGATGAAGGTATTTTTTTCGGAAGAGCCCGTGAAGTTCGAGATCTTCTGTCCACAGTCATCGCACATCGTTTGGTTCTCGTCTATGCCCAGTCGGGTGCAGGTAAGACTTCCATTATCAATGCCGGACTTATTCCTCTTCTGAAGGGAAAACAGATTGAAGTTTTCCCGGTGGCGCGAGTCAAAGGCACAATTTTGGAAAATACAAAAACTGACGAGATTTCGAACATATATGTCTTTAATACACTCACAAGCTGGGTTGAAGACGAGTATAATGTTAAGCGCTTGGCTAAAATGAAACTTGTTGATTTTTTGAATGCACGAGAGCATAAGATGGATGACTATGGTATGCCATTACGCCGTGCCGTTATCTTCGATCAGTTTGAGGAAATCTTCTCTTTGTATCAGGACCGCTGGAAAGATAGAGAGGGCTTCTTTGAGCAAGTAAACACTGCTCTGGAAGCAGATCCCCTTTTAAGGGTGGTTTTTGTCATTCGGGAAGATTTTATAGCTCAGCTAGATCCTTATGAAGATCCTCTTCCCGAAAGGATGTGGACGCGTTTTCACATGGAGCGGCTGCACCGTGAGGATGCGCTGCTTGCGATCAAAGAACCGGTGAAAAAAGCTGATCGCTTTTTTGCAGAAGGTGTGGCAGAAAAACTTGTCGACGATTTGCTGAAGATTCGAGTTGAGACAATGCCAGGCAAGACCGCTGAAGTACCAGGCGAGTTCATAGAAGCTGTACAACTTCAGATAGTATGCCAGAAACTCTGGAAGGAATTACCTCCAGATGAAAAGCAAATTACATTTCAGCACCTGAAAACCTATGGCAATGTAGAAGAGGTACTTTCCAGGTTTTACGAAGAGGCTATAAGGACAGCGACAGAGAAAGCCGGCATTGATGAGGAGGGCCTGCGCAGATTATGCGATAAAAAGCTGATCACGGAGACAGGGACACGAGGAATGGTGTACCGGGCTCCAGAGTCAACCTGTGGTGTTCCCAATGCATCCATTGACGTGCTTGAAAGCATGCACCTCATTAGAGCAGAATGGCGGGCAGGTGCGCGCTGGTATGAACTCGCACACGACAGTTTTATCAAACCGATACAAGATTCTAATAAGGTTTTTAATGATGAACTGACAGAGAAAAAAAGGGTAGAGGAAAAGAGGGCAGAGAAAGAAAAGCTAGAGAAAGAATGGGCTGAAAAAGAAAGGGCAGAGAAAGAACGACTAGAGAAAGAGTGGGCAGAGAAAGAACGACTAGAGAAAGAAAGGAGAAGAAGCCGCATTATTAAAGTACTTGCAGTTTTTTCAATTGCCATTTTAATTCTAGCCGGATTTGCAGTATATCTGTGGATTAACGCTGAAGAAAAGAATAAAGAAGCTCGCGTTTCATACTTAAATTTACAATCTAATACTCTTCGGGGAGATCCCAAGAATTTAGATATAAGTGTTCTTCTCGCTATTGAATCATTTCAAATTAGTAGGAAGTTGAATGATGATTTCTTGACGCGCCTGTCAATTTTGGGGTTTACTAATAGGCTGGATGCTGAGCAGTTAATGTTGGAAGCTGAGCAGTTAATACGTCAGGAATTATTATTCATACCGCATCGTGGTGTGGTTCTGAGCCATGATGGTCCGGTATATAACGTTTAGGAGTTACGCAGTTGGCTCCTAGCATATTGTTTTTTCCAAACTTTCAAATATTTGAATTAATTTAACGTGTATTGGGGATTCCTTAAGTATTCTGTCACTGCCACTCTTCTAATTTTCATAGCACTTTCAAACCAGGAT
>NZ_LZPK01000389.1:0-7857 GCF_001729375.1 Methanosarcina sp. A14
GAGTAAGCTTCAAAATTAAGGATAAGCTTTGAATTAAGGATAAGCTTCAAAATTAAGGATAAGCTTTGAATTAAGGTTAAGCTTCAAATAACAGAATATATCTAATAGATAGATCAGAGATTAAAAAGGGTGAAATAATGTCGTATATCGGTCTACAGCAGGATTCTGGAGAATATAAAATCCAAAAGATACATGCTCGGGAGATCCTGGATTCAAGGGGAAATCCCACAGTTGAAGTTGATGTGTTTACGCCAAAGGGATTTGGCAGAGCCGGTGTTCCTTCAGGGGCTTCTACTGGTACGAACGAGGCCCTTGAACTGCGGGATGCAGACCCTAATAGATATGGAGGAAAAGGAGTTCTCACTGCAGTAAAGAATGTGAATACCATCATCCAGAAGGAATTGCTGGGGCTTGATGTGCGAAACCAGCGGGAAATCGATGAGCTGATGATTGAGCTCGATGAGACCGATAACAAATCAAACCTTGGGGCAAATGCAATTCTTGGGGTATCCATGGCTGTTGCAAGAGCTGCTGCAGATTCCCTGAATGTTCCTCTCTACCGCTATTTGGGAGGCTCAAATGCATTTACTCTTCCAGTGCCCACGATGAATGTCCTTAACGGGGGCAAGCATGCAGGCAATGATCTTGCAATTCAGGAGTTCATGATTCAGCCCAAAGGCGCAGAAACCTTTTACGAAGCTCTCCAGATGGGAGCCGAAATCTATCACGTTCTTGGTAAAATACTGGAAAAGAAATACGGTCGTTCTTCTACCAACGTGGGCTATGAAGGAGGATATGCTCCCAAGATGAGTGAGTCAACCGAAGCCCTTGATGCTCTTGCCCAGGCTATTGAAGAAGCAGGCTACACTGACACCGAGGTTACAATCGGGCTTGATGCTGCAGCCTCCGAGTTTTACGAAGATGAGGCCTACTCAATCGACGGAAAGAAACGCTCTGCTCCCGAGCTGATGGACTACTATGTCGAACTTGTGAACTCATATCCAATCCTTTCCATTGAAGACCCCTTCTATGAGGAAGCCTTTGAGGACTTCGAAGCTCTGACCAATGAACTCTGGGACACAATTATTGTTGGTGACGACCTTTTTGTCACAAACATTGAGAGACTTTCAAAAGGTGTTGACATGGGAGCAGCAAATGCACTTCTCTTAAAGGTCAACCAGATCGGAACTATTTCCGAAGCTTTTGATGCTGCAAATATGGCTTCCAGAAATGGCTATACAGTAATAGTAAGCCACCGCTCTGCCGAAACCGAAGACACAACAATTGCGGATATCTCGGTAGCTATCGGGGCAGAAATGATCAAGACCGGAGCCCCGGCCCGTGGAGAAAGAACAGCTAAATATAACCAGCTTCTCAGAATCGAGGAAGACCTGGGTGAGGTTGCACATTACGTGCAACTCTAACCCTTTTAATTTTTCATTTTAAATAGTTTTAGCTTTCTTTTTTCGTTTTAACAATTCAGTTTCATATGTCACACTTATCTCTTACAACCATAACCGGAACCTTCGAGTGACGGACCAGATTTTCTGCGACACTGCCAAGAAGCAACCTGTCCAGTCCTGTTTTTCCAAGAGTGCCCATAACAACAATATCCATTTTTTCCTCTTCGGCATACCGGATCAGTTCTTCTGCGGGATTGCCTTCAAGAAGAACGGGCTCAACATTGATTCCTTTCATATCTCCCAGGCTTTTTACATAATTTACAGCCTCATGTCCCTGTTTATCCCATGCCTCATGTATAGATTCCCAGTAAGGATCCACACTCATAGGAAAGGAATCTCCATTGATAGGAGCCAGGTAGGCCGTTGATACCACATAGACTGCATAAACCATTCCTCCACTCAACCGAGCAAGCTCAATCCCTTTTTCAGCAACCAGCCCGGAGCAGGGCGAGCCGTCGGTTGCAACCATTATTTTCTTAAAATTAATAGCTTCCATATAGAACCGTATTAGAATACGGGGATTTCCTAAATTAGATTTTTGGAATGCTGCAAGAAAAAGCTGTAAAACCTGAAAAGCAGGATGTCTCTTTCAAGCCTGCAAGCTCTCTAAATTATGAGATTACAAAAGCTTATCTCAAATTTTCAAGGGGCTTTAAACTGGCAAGCAGACCTAAACCAACATAGAGACAGCAAAAAAGGACTCTATAACACAAGAATAAAATATCCCGGTTAAGAGGCTTACCATTTCTTTGCAAGTCCCCCTCATACCTCACCTTGGATAGATCTTTACTTCAGATCTCCTGAATAACAGGAAAAAAGAACAGTGGAGGCGAGAAGTAGGGATAACAGCAGGCGCAGCAATTCCCACAGGTTACGATCACGACGAAAAACCAGACAACGAAACAGAAGAATAGGAAAACTAACCACTCAAGAACCAAGGGGTTTTAACATCTAAAAAATCATTCAGTTTTAGCTAAAGTTGCTATCGCTGATATATGGAAATACTAAAAATCTCTATACATTACAGTGTAACATCCAAAAGTTTATATATTAACGGTTACATTTATTTTAGATGTATACAATATAAGATTTTATATTGTATACATCTGAAATAAATAAGGAGAATTTAATTTAATGACAGAACAAAAATTCATTAAATGCCAAATATTTACTTCGGCACACCGCAAGCATATCTCAATGCATTCACAAGTGATAACCTTACGACCTGCCCCGTCGGTGGGGAAATGGTTCCATGTGATAAAGATAATATGAGATTTGAATTCCGAGACGGCAACGGTAGAGTATTTTATGAAGAGGGCAAAGAAACTTTTTAACTGCCTTCTTACTTTTTTTACTAGACCACGCTTGGCACAGTGCCGAAAAGTGCCAAGCGTGGCATACATGTTTTTGTTTATAAGTGATGGGGAATAACCTTTCCACTTCTCTTTCCTTTTTGGGATCTCAAATTACAAACAGTAATGATTTTAAGTAAAAACCTTAGGTATTTACGCAAGTAAGGTTTGTATATATCCTACATTCGGCAGGTCGACATTTCATTTTCGATCATTTTTGCTGATGGCGATTTTAAAATGATATTTCCTTATTGTGTGTAGTTATTAGGTTTACATATGATCCAAACATAATCTCTCATACTAACCTTTAATAGAAAAATGATTCAGTATTTATAGTCACGAGGATAAATAATGCAACTACTCAATAAGGTACAATGAGTTTTTGTTGCAATAATTGTAGGCGTGACTATATATATGTCATGGGAATTGAGCCAGAAGTTAACCAGCTTTAACTCTAACGCGTATTTATCAAATGTTCAAAAACGATATCAGAAAAAATATTTAAATCCCTTATGTAGACCTGCCGAAAGTAGGATCGAGCCTTGGAATCGAGCCGGTAGAATTCGCAATTCCAACTATATCATTGTTTAACAATTCTGTAAATAATCTGTTACATTTTATTCTAGCCTCTTTAAGAGAAATTCCATAATTTATAGCTATTTTGTTTATTACATCTCCCACAGTATTTACGTTATCAAGTAAATCAATCACTTTTTTTGCGGAATTATTTATTTTAAAAATTTTTTTACTTTTTTCATTGTATACAACATTTGTAAGTTCCGATACTATTGGCGAGTTAAATTTATTGTTTATTAATTCTGTTATATCAAAATTAATAGTATGAACTGCTAAATGTTTATGCATATATAATATCGCATTATCATTCAAATAGTCATTATAATATATTCTAGGGTCTTGTTTAATATATGGAATCTTAATCATATCTTTCAGATCTGAAACTCTATATCGTGACAAATAGATTAGCAAATGTTCACGTGGAATAGAACTCCAACAATAATCGCAATTATCTTTTTCGATTTGCTCCTTGAAGCTGGATAATAATCTTTGAGCCATTTCATTTGATAGGCCTACATCAATGTCGTAATTGTACCATAATTCGAGATCTTTTTTTTGGTCAATCTTAATATTTTTGACTGAATATTTTTTGGGATTGTGTGCAACTTTGGAATCTTTCCCTAATAGAAAAGTTGAACCACCAGATGAGTGGATTTGATCTTTTTTAGAAATCAATATATCTAGAGTTTCTTCTGCTTCAGTTTCGGTTTCTGTAGGGAATCCTAAGAAATAAAAAACATGATTCCAAATACCTGCACTAGAGCTATTTGAAATTATATTAAGAATCGAATCTTTATCTATTCCCTTATTCATGAAACTAAGAACTCTATTATTGGCGGATTCCATGCCGATATAGAAAACCCTAAATCCAGAATTGTATATTTTATTACATAATTCGGATGTAAATCCTTTTTCGAACCTTATGTCAGCATTCGCAAAAATTGTGGATTTAGTGTTTATAAGTTCATCTGACAATTTATCAAACCTAGATGGCGAGATACATTCATCAGAGAATGTAAAGTGATGACATCCATATTTATTTGTTAATTTGTTTAGATCATCTACAACTTTTTTAATGTCTCTGGGATCATAACGATTTCCATAAATATATGAGTGATCACAGAAAGCACATTTATTAAAATAACAGCCTCTACTTGACAGATATGGTAAAACCAGAAGAGGAGATAAATATTTATCCAAAGGGAATCCTTCAAAGCTAGGCGTAGGTAAGTTATCAATTCTTTCTGGCCTACTTATGTCTGTCTTACATACGCTTTCTCCATCCAAAAAAATTAAATTTGGAACCGATTTAAGATCTTTCTTGTTTTCTATATGTTTTACAAGTTCAAGAAGAGGTTTTTCACCCTCCAATGTTATTACGCTATCAAAAAATGTTGTAAATAATTCTTTTCTTGAAAGTAAAACATCCACTAGACGACTAAAGATACTTCCACCAATATTAATGTGGGAATCTGTTTCTAATTTCAATAAACGTGCAATAGTTAACCCTGGAATTATTTGTTCTGTACCTATAATCGAGATACAAACCAGATCAGGTTTTAGGTTTACTATTGGTTTTAGAAGATTATCTTTATAAATTTGAATATATGGATTAATTTCCTCGTCTATTGTTGCCTTAAATAATTCCGATATTGAATAATCAAAATTATCAATAGTAAAAGAAAATAGAGAGAGATTTGTCGGAAAATACGCAAGTGAGGTTATTGAAAGCGCCTCATTGATTGTATTCATACTTTTGTTGTAGTCATTAATATTATAGAAATTATCTTCATTTTTAATTAATGTCATTGCTTCTGATATACATTCGTGAATACGAGACGCCTTGGACATACCCATAAAAAAAGCAACAAACTTTTCTTGCTCTTTTACAGATAGTCGTTCCTTGTTATCTAATAATTCAAATCTTTCCTTAATTTTTTGTTTCATTGATAGAATGTGTTCAGGAGACAAAAAAATGTCATATGATTCTATATTCAAATCCTTTTGCACTACAGAATATCCATGCATTTCAAGATAAGCAGATAAGGATGGTATACTTAAATAAGGTTGTAATGGCGACCATTGTGGTGGGAAAATAAGAACAGTTTTCATGGAATCCGCAACCAAATTTGTTATATTCTGTTTGTAATATATTATCGTGCTATATTTAATGTGTATTTAAATACACTCATTGCTTTGCGAATAATTTAGAGTTAATACTTTCATTTTGGAATAAAATCCAATTTTAAAACCAAAATATTAAAAAATATAAATCGCAGTTTAAGCTAGCGTATATGAGTTACTGAAAACTGTGAGCTTAAGGATCTCACTTTATTTTCACGAACACGCGGGAAGTATTTGATTTTTCGTAATTGACCAATAACTCATGGGCACTAACTTATTAAACATGCGAATAATATTCAGACTCTTTACTCTACTTGCTCCATAGCTTTCTTATTATTGTTGTTATTGTTGTTTGTAGCGGCACGTAACGCTCTACTAACTTCTGGTAAATTCTCCGTTACTGCTGAAGCTACGATCTGTGGATCAAACGCCTCAATAACTTTAGATACTTCCGTTATTTTAGATGCTTCCGTTTCTCCCATATAATCACCTGTTATATCATTGCTTGTTTTCGTATTTAGTAACTGTTTTTATATTTTGAAGGTCTGAAAAGTCAGTTACTGAAAAAAAATCATAGCAACGCTGAGTAAACTCTCATCTATTTGACACAGCTAAAGTGATCATTTTTTATTTTTAAACCAGAATACCGTATTAATAGACCTCCCCTAATATTATATATAAACAACATATAAATATATTATGCCCTTAGAGCGTGCCTTAAAAGAGGATCTCAAATTAGCTTTTAAAATCGTATCCTCTTCAAATTGTATGGGTAAAAGTAAATTTCATGTATTTGCTGAAAATTTAAAAAATTACCCAAGTCCAAGAAACAACTTCAAAAGATGCATTCAACTTTATAACTGTATAATAAAATTGTTGCATATTTTTCGAGTTGGAAAATTCCCCATTGAATTTGAAGAGGATACTTAAAATCTCTAATCTAATTTGATATCCACTTTTTTAAAAGTATCTCCCAAATGAATTTTTGCTTTCAACTTTATTTTGCAATTCTGTCAACACCATTAGTTGGTATGCTATGAAACTCAATAGAGAGTAGAGTTTTCTACTCTGATTTCTTACTCTTCTAATATCGAATTTTACTGTACCCTTAATATGTCCATGTATCTTTTCACATTCAGCTCTCTTTTTATACTGATCATCAAAAGTCTCATCCTTGATGTTCTGATTTCTCAGGCACATTCCTACCTGTTCTTTTCTTCCAATTTCATATAGAAATTTGAGTTTGTCTTCCATTGGTGCATGAATGTCTCCACCGAGTTTACACTTTTTATTTACCCAGTGATTGATCCTTTCCTCTTCACCTTCTTGATTGATTACTGCATTTGAAGAGTAAGAAATAATCGGTTTTGCATTCAGATGATACCAGATATTAGAATGATTTAGGAATGAATCATAACCACCATCTGCAGAATAAAATGCCAGATCAGCATGCATATTCTTTAGAGCTTTAATATGGTTGATAAGTTCTGGAGAGTCACCAGAAAGTCCTTTTGTATGAGTCATGAAAACAGGATAAGTTCCAACTATTGTAATGTGTGCCTTATCCATTTATTTTTTACTTATTTACTTACATTCACAAAATAGTATGTGTCAAATATCACAGAATTACTCTCTAACCGTGATATAACTTGACTTCGTTTTTGTTGTGCTCCTGTCCGCATTTGATACAGTTAGACTAACATCATAAACCCCTGGATATCTAAATGTGTGAACAGCACTTCCAAAGTGACGAGAATTCCAATCGCTACTTGTTTCATGTTCAAACTTCCGGAAGTAGCTAGTTGGGTCGCCTGTGACGCCAGTGTTCTAAAAGTGAACATGCAAAAGTGCACTTCCATATGTTGTATCAGCATAGAAGTCTGCTATAGGTGCTCGTGCCATTGCAGGCAATGGAATGACTAATAGAGATAGCAAAAACTTCCGAAAAGAAGAAACTTAAATAAATAAAAAAAGGTAATCTAAAGATTATCTCAAAAACCAGTTGCTTCATACAGGTAGCCTACAACGTTAACAACTGTAATTGTAACCTTATAGTTCCCTTCCTGAAAACACTGATGTTCTGGATTCTTTTCTCTTAAAACTGTTCCATCTCCAAAACTCCATTTCCATTTTTCTGGTAAGCCTGTACGTTTGTCGGTAAATTTAACGTTTAATGGTGCTTTTCCGGAGGTAGGAGATGCAGAAAAAGCAGCAACAGGTTTTGCGATTTCATATTTTAGATACTGTGACATCAACAAATGACTTTTGTTTTTGTATTACTGCATTTTTGCATCTTTACCTGAGACTGAAAAATCCAAGGAGGTTTAAAACCAAGTTTTCAA
>NZ_LZPK01000390.1:0-2614 GCF_001729375.1 Methanosarcina sp. A14
GTGATATAGAGATAATTAGATAGTTAACACGTGATATAGGTATAATTAGAGCTTCAGTACATGAGAATATCTGAGAGTTAAAATCCTCAAAATACCTATATGCCTGGTTATTACCCTTTTGATGATCCAATAAATATACAATCAGATTTAAAACTATGTATTCTGTACAGGCAACTGATGAAAAATACTTTTTGAGAGGAGAAGGATAATAAATAGATCTCGTCAAACTCCAGGCAGGCTAAGCCCAAAAGATCTGCATAACATGATTAGAAGAAACAGTGTTTAAATTAAATTGCTGTGCGGATACTTTCACTTTGTTCATACATTAGTTCTACTCATACCTTAATTTCAGACTTTTCCTCAACCACTGTTTTTGTTTTACTACCCGATATTTCTGCCCTTACTTTTCTATAGACGGTGTATTTACCGTTGCCTTCATAAGAAACAACATATTTATACTGACCCCCATTAAAAAACTTAAAGCCTTTTCTATAAAACGCAGGGTATTTTACAACACGCAGTGGATCAAGCGAATAACGCTGGTAGATGTTGCTGTCCACGAGAGTTTTAACCAAATCAGGTATCACATTCACCTGTTGATACTTCCCCTGAATATTACGTTCAATGATTGCGTTATAAGCAAGTGAAGCCTGTACCGCAACCGTTACAAACAAAAACTTCAGCAAAAAAACCCCCACAATGAATCCAACAATCCATGCAATCATGAGTAAAAGCATAGCATTACCCCCCAGACTTAATTTTGTTATGTAATCGGCTACCCACTTCCGATTACAGGAATTATTTAAATATTTGACACTCCCCTCAATTATGAGCATTGCCGGTAAATGATCCTTTAAATGGATAATCTTCATAGATTATAACTTTTTCTAAATATTGTCAGGTATTGCATTTAATATGAGAGTTGTATATATATAATAAAAAACCTTATGATTAAAACATAAGAATATAATTAATAAAAGTTGACCAGACTCTTACACAGAAGATTGCTATTGACAAAAAGATAACACGAATACTTACTCTTTCACCTGAAGCGATAATTCACAAGTCTGTGTTACTTATATCGTCTTGCAAGATCAGTTTTGGTTCACCTTAAAAAAAGATATAACTTAGTAAAAAGTATGAGAAACCTAAAAGAATAATCAAAGAATAAATTTTAGAATTTATGAACATCTTCAGTGAGTACTTTCGGTTAGCATTAAAACGAACATTCAATAGCAAAAAACCTAGCCAATCATTATAACTTGTCATTAGAAGTGACTTTAACCTATGTGTTTATCATCAACAGCTAATGAAAATGGGAAGATAGAAACAGGCAGTATAAATATTAAAAGAAAGGTACAAAATAAGTAAATTGAATTTCGCACACGGCAGTTTTATCAATTACCAATTTCCAGTGTAAGTTTCCTTCAAGTAAAATTAGCAGGCCTGCAGTTTAATTTGTGAACACTCTTATACCTGGCTATTTAGATCCTCTGAACTCTGCCTGAGGCTGTTTACAAGTTTTCGGATAGCTTCAGCAACCTGGTACTCCGATGCTCCCCAGTGAACTACAGCTCCATCAAAACCCGAAATCTTTACAAGCCCTGAATTTTCAGACCTGCAGCAGCGAGTAATAAAGGATTTTGAGGGTACAACTATTTCGGACTTGAAAGGACAGATGTTTATAAAAGAATACTCTAGTTCAGGAAAACGCATCTCAAAAAGATTCTTCGAAATCTCGCATCCTACAAGTAAATGTCCATTTTCTGTGAGCACATCCGAATCCAGGCACTTGCCTTCGAGGCCAGACGAGCTGCATGGAAAAACCGTATTTTTTCCTTCAAAACGCCTGAGGTCAATTACCTTTTCAGTAAACCTGACCTGGAGGTCCCCGAAAATTCCACTGGCGTCAAGCCTTTTCACAACAAGAGAAAGCCAGGACGGATAAGGAGGAGCAACGTCAAGTATTTCTAGCTCAAGAATACTTGAAAGGTCAGGGGCATGAACAAAAGTAACATGCCTATCCATACCTGTAAAAATTACTGTGTTCACTTTGCCGGTACAGAGCTTTTCTGCAGTCTCGATCAGGAGTGTGCGGTCTTTTATGTTTAATTCCCTGTCATACTTTACCACCTCTTCTCCTGAGGCTATTGTTTCGAGAGCTTCAACTTTCCTGAGCAATCCCTCTCCGCTTTTTTTTACGTGATAAACTGCATATTCGTAGTCGCCTGTCTGAGGATTTCCCTTTTCTGTAATCAGATAGTCAGTCAGAAAATAGATAGGCTCCTCAGTGCCCGGGCAGAAGGATTTTGTTACGCCCACATACTTATACTCATCAGGAAAAATCATAGATATCGGTTGTTTTGGATGATTTTTTTGGGTTATCGATTCTATAGTCACGAGGCTAAATAATGCAACTACTCAACTGAGATGCAATGAAATTTTTATTGCAACAATTACAGGCGTGACTATAGGTTACTGTTCTGGGTTACTGTACTGGGTTACTGTTCTGGGTTACTGTTCTGGGTTACTGTTCTGGGTTACTGTTATAGGTTACTGTTATGGATTAATTTTTTTTTTGTAATTTTATTATTTTATTATTTTATAGTATTTT